>JALWHQ010000325.1 GCA_026983525.1 Anaerolineae bacterium
GCGTCACGTCTGGATAGCGGGGGCAGCGTTTCCGTGGACCTTGAAAGGGGAAGAGGCAGCACACTTGTTGCGTACCCATTGGCACATTGAGAATCGGGTGTTCTACGTGCGAGATGTGACCATGGATAAGGACCGCTGGCATGGACGTCGCATTGGGCCGGCCTTAAGCAGCCTGCGCAGTATGGCTCTGACCCTGCTTCGTCTGTTGATCCCTGCACCATACATTCCTGATGCCCAACGGATAGTCAACGCTATGGACGATAATGGGCTGGCCTTGCTCACCACACCTCTGTTAGAACATTGAAAAGCCCTACCTCCCCCATTCAAAACTTGACACACCCTCCCCTCCCGCCTATAATCGTCCCATACCACCCTATACCACATAGGGGCGGTATAGATAGGTGGCCCAGCAGGAGAGCACCCGTGGACGTGCTTATTCCACCCATAAACCGAAACAGTTCCGAACCCATCTACCTCCAACTCCGCAACGCGCTGCTTCAGGCCATTCAGGATGGGCGTCTGGCCCCCCACCAGCGGGTTCCCTCGGAACGGGAACTCAGCGAGGCTATGGGCATCAGTCGCATGACCGCGCGCCAGGCCCTGCAAACCCTCATCAATGACGGATATCTCTACACAGTTCCGGGCAAAGGAACTTTCGTCTCCTGCGCACCCAAGATTGAGCAAAACCTGCAACGTTTATCGGGGTTTACCCAGGAAGTCCGTTCCCAAGGTTTGACACCGGGATCCAAAGTACTTTCCGTGACCTCCGTCGAGGCCGACGATCATAGCGCCCATAATCTGGACGTCTCGCCGGGCACACTGCTCATTTGCATCACCCGCCAGCGCCTTGTCAATGACGATCCCGTGGCTGTTGAGAGCGCGTACTTAGTTCACGCCCGCTTTCCCGGTTTGGGCGACATCGACTTCAGCACGAATTCCCTCTACGATGTGCTGGAGAATCGGTACGGCATACGTCTCACGCGCGCGCTCCAGGTCATCGAAGCGCAAGAGGCGGACGAAGACATCGCGCCCCTGTTAGGTATAGAGCCCCACAAGCCCGTTCTGGCCATGGAGCGCATCACGTACGCAGATGACGAACGCCCTGTCGAGTACGTGCACTCCTATTATCGGGCCGACCGCTTCTTGCTCAAGGTGGAATTGCGCGTCGCGGGGGCAACGCCTACCGGCGCGGTGGCCAATCTTTACCGGCCGAATAGAGGCTGAAGGTTAAAGGTTGAAAGTTGAAGGTTGAAGCAGGGTTGGATGTGGTTGTGCGTCGGCCGCCCGAGCGCTGGGGCTCGGAGCCTATCGGCTTGCTTACCAACCGGGCGGCCACGACGAGGGACATGGTGGACGCGGCCCGGGCACTAATGGCCGCGGGCGTGCACCTAACCCTTTTGATGGTACCTGAACATGGCTTAGATGTAAGTGTACCTCCTGGGGAACCTGTCACCTCCACCCAGGACCCGCGAAGCGGTTTGCCCGTGTACAGCCTTTATCACGGCGGAGTTGTCCTGGCCGAGGTACTCTCGTCCGTCTCCCGCGTTGTGGTGGATCTGCCCGACGTGGGCGCTCGGTTCTTCACCTATGCCAGCACCCTGGTGCAGGTGATGCAGGCCGCCGCGGAGGTGGGGGTGCCCGTCACTGTGCTCGACCGCCCCAACCCCATCACGGGCAGGTACGTGGAAGGCCCCCTCATGGAGGACGCCCTGCGCTCCTTTGTGGGGATGCTGCCCGTCCCCGTGCGGCATGGGCTTACCCTGGGTGAACTGGCTCACCTCGCCCGGCACCACATGGCTCCTGGCGTGTCCTTGGACGTCATCAGGGCGCGAGGCTGGCGGCGGGAGATGTGGTTCGACCAGACCGGGCGGTCCTGGGTGCCGCCGTCGCCCAACATGCCGCACCCGGAGACGGCCCTTGTGTATCCTGGCATGTGCCTGGTGGAGGGGACAAACCTCTCAGAAGGACGGGGGACGCCCTATCCCTTCCAGGTGGTTGGTGCGCCCTGGCTTGACGGGGACGCGTTGGCCCGGGCGTTGAACAAGGCGGGGCTACCCGGTGTGCGATTTCGGGCCGTGACCTTCCGGCCTTGTGCGAGCAAGCACGCGGGGCAGGTGTGTGCGGGGGTACAGATTCACGTGATCGACCGGGAGGCGTTTCGTCCTGTTCGCACGGGGATAGCGATTCTAACGGCCGCGCGAGCCCAAGCCCCCGACCACTTTCGCTTTCTGCAGACTATGGATGGTACGTTCACGTTCGACCGACTGATCGGTAACACAGAGGCACGACGGCGCATCGAAGATGGCCACACCTGGCAGGACATCGCGCACTCCTGGGAGGAAGAGGAAGCCCGGTACACTCTACACAAACGCCGGTATCACCTATACACCTAACATTTTCACCGTGCACTTCACCTGACCTATTCCCTATGTCTCCATTCGTGATTGGTGTAGACGGCGGCGGGACTAAAACAGAGGCCATAGTCATGGACGAAGCAGGTCGCATCCTGGGACATAGTCGCGGAGGCCCTGCGAACCACTACCAGGTCGGGTGGTCTGCCGCGTTTACAGAAATTGAGACGGCTGTATCACAAGCAGCCAGGTCCGCAGGGGTGCAGGCGAATGATGCAGCCGCTATTGCGCTGGCTTTGGGCGGGGTAGATCGTCCCGGTGAACGATCCATGGTGAAGCGTCTGGCTCGTTCGCTCTGGCCTCGCCCCGCCTTGCGCGTCGAAAACGACGCCCTGGCTGCTCTTGTAGGTGGTGTCGGCACAGCCTATGGAATCGTGCTTATCGCCGGTACAGGCATGATTGCCTATGGGGTAAACGAGGAAGGCGCACATGCTCGTGCAGGGGGCTGGGGCTATCGCGCCGATACAAGTGGCAGCGCCTACACTCTGGGACTGGATGCCGTTCGCGCTGTACTGGCATCCCATGACGGCGTAGGGCCCACCACCTGTCTGGAAGAGACCTTACTTCGAGCGCTCAACCTCTCCCATATCCAAGACCTGATCCCGTGGCTCTATACCGCGGACGAGCACGTGGAGCGCACGGCAGCGCTGGCCCCTCACGTGTTGGCCTGTGCAAAGCAGGGAGATACAGTGGCAGTTGAGATCGTGGCCCGTGGTGCTGACCACCTTGCCGATGTCGTCTGGGCGGTAGCCCGACGCCTCAACATGGATAGACGGTCTATTCCCGTTGTGCTCGCTGGTGGAGTGCTCGTTCATTCTGAATTTTATCGGCAAGCAGTGACTCAGGCTATACGTACACGTTTGCCCTTGGCATGGGTTCGGCTACCACAAGATACACCGGCCGCGGGAGCAGCACGATTGGCCTGGGAAACTGCAGGTCGCTCCCTTCCACAATGGCAACCGATCACGACTTCTGAAAGGCCCACTTGGACAACAGAATGGCCTAACGTGTTCACACGCAACTTGGACACGCGCACGGCCAAGGAGATCGTTGGCTTGATGCACGTGGAAGACACACGTGCGGTGCGATCCATGGAAAGTGCACTGTCTGCTATTGCCACAGTCGTGGATGCTCTGGCCGAGCGCATGGCGCGTGGGGGAAGGCTCATCTACGTGGGTGCAGGTACCCCCGGTCGTTTGGGCATTCTGGATGCATCCGAATGTCCGCCCACGTTTGGGGTCTCTCCAGAGATGGTGACCGCCATCATTGCTGGCGGGGAGAAGGCGATTCGCTTCGCAATAGAAGGGGCTGAAGATGACGAGGAGGCAGGATACGAGGATGTGAATCGCTTGCATCTCACCCCTATGGACACAGTGGTGGGCATCAGCGCCAGCGGGCGTACCCCTTATGTGCGAGGTGCGCTACGCGCAGCGCGCGAACAGGGGAGCATGACAGTGGCGATCGTTTGTAACATGCTCTCGCCGATGGAAGAGGAAGCCGATTATGTCATCCGTATTCCTGTAGGTCCGGAAGTTATTGCTGGCTCCACCCGCTTGAAGGCAGGTACAGCCCAAAAGCTGGCATTAAACATGCTGAGCACGGCTACCATGGTGCGACTGGGAAAAGTGTACGACAACCTGATGGTGGATGTACAGCCCACAAACCACAAGTTGCGCGAGCGGGCACGTCGTATTCTACAAACGGTGACCCAACTTTCGCCTCAAGAAGCCGAACGGGCATTGGAGCAGAGCGGGTGGGACGTTAAAGTAGCATTGGTTAGCACGCTCATTGGTTGCCTGCCTGAGGAAGCACGTCAACGTCTGGCCAAAGCCAATGGATTTGTAAGACATGCGGTGGATATAGATGGAGGAAAAAGTTCGACATGACAACTACTTCCCTAACACGGCCCAAACAGCGTACCCTTGTTCCCATGTATTGGATTATGCGTCTGGCACGCAACTACCTGTTGCGCCGCATTCTCATTGCCTTTGCCAAAATTGTTATCGTCGTAACCATTACATTTTTCATCGTACGCCTGATGCCCTCTAATCCTGTTGAAACGTACATTGCAGAATTGATGGACCAGTACGGCTACTCCTATGAAGAGGCCAGGGACGAAGCTTCAGCCCTCTTCAACCTGGACTTGGAACAGCCCCTTTGGGAACAGTACATCCAGTACATGAAGAATCTCGCCCAAGGAGATTTAGGGACGTCCTACCGTTCCCGAGGTACGAAAGTCAGCGACCTCATTGCCAAGTTTCTTCCCTGGACTTTATTCAGTGTGGGAACTGCACTGCTTATTAGCTTCACTTTGGGTATTCTTCTGGGAATGATCATGGCTTACAAGCGAGGAAGTATCCTCGACCATGGACTGACCTCCATTGCTTCCATCGTGAGCGCTATACCTAACTACCTGATAGCCATGATGATTCTGGTATTCCTGGGTGTGCAGTGGAAATTGTTTCCCATCACCAAAATGCGAGGTGCTTACTCTCCGGGCATGAAACCCGGATTTACTTTGGCCTTCATCAAGGATATTTTCTTCCACGCTACCTTGCCCATTATCACCTATGTGCTCACGACAGTAGGCAGTTGGATGCTGGCCATGAAAAGCAGTACTATCAGCACCCTGGGCGAAGATTACGTGACTGTGGCTGAGGCTCGCGGCTTGCCTGAACGGCGTATTATCACCTCTTACGTGGGACGCAACGCGTCCTTGCCCCTTATTACCCAGTTAGCCATCAGTATTGGATTTGTGGTTGGAGGCTCCACACTCATCGAGTTCATCTTCGTTTACCAAGGTATTGGCCAGTTGCTCCTGAATAGCATTAATGCGCGCGATTATCCTGTTATGCAAGGTGTCTTTCTTATCATTACCATTGCGGTCATTCTGGCCAACTTTCTGGCTGACTTCGTCTATGGCTGGCTCGATCCGAGAATCAGAACGCAGTAGAAGTTGGGTAGTCGACTGATTGTAAGATTGTGTCTGTTGAATTACTCGCCTACCTGGCTAATAAAAGTACACGAGCCTAACTTGGGAGAGTTACTCATGACGACGCTTCGCTCAACCTGGCGTATGCTGACGATGAACAAAGTTGGGTTTCTGGGCTTGTTGGGCGTGTTGTTCTTTGTTCTCATGTCCTTTGTAGGACCGTATATCGTTCCCCTGGATACCCAAACGAAAGTGGACAAAATCTATCAACCGCCATCCCGGGAGTTCTGGTTGGGCACAGACTCAGAGGGCCGCGACATCTTCTCCCAAATTGTGCATGGGGGCAAGGAAGTGCTTATGGTGGCCTTTCTTGCTGGGATAATGTCCACAGGCATTGCCGTAACCCTGGGCGCGCTCAGTGCTTTGGCGGGCGGATGGATTGATGCCGCGATCATGGGGCTGGCTGATATTGTGTTGACGATTCCTCACTTTCCCCTGTTAGCGGTTCTGGCCGGGCTGATCAAGTTAGAGAACTATGTATTATTGGCCTTTATCCTTGCAGTGTTGGCATGGCCCTCACTGGCGCGTGCCATTCGTGCCCAAGTCCTTTCCCTGCGCGAGCGAGACTTCGTAGAGGCTGCTCGCGCCTTGGATTTGGGGACGCGCCACATAATTCTACGCGAAATCCTCCCTAACATGATAAGTTACATTGTCATCAACCTTATCTTTGCAATGACCTCTGCTATCTATGCGCAAGTGGGGCTTGTTTTCTTGGGACTGGTTCCCTTTTCGGGCAAGAACTGGGGCGTCATGCTCAGCCTTGCCTGGACACGTGGGGCCATCTTCTACAAGAATAGTCTTTGGTACATCATGTCTCCTGTCGCGGCCATCGCCCTGTTCCAACTTTCACTCGTCTCCCTGACCCGACTGCTGGAGGAAATCTTCAACCCACGCCTGCGCACAACCGTGTAGAACATTGCACACTGTAAAGTACACAGTGCAAATAAGTACATTACCCATTACACTTCACGCATTACGCATTACGCATTACGCATTACGCATTACGCATTACGCATCAGGCATCACGTATTACGCATTAATCGTCAATCGTTACTTTTCATTTCTCGTGGAGTCAAACAACTACCATGATGCGAACTTCAGACACCAACGGATTGTTCACTCTCAAAGTTGATAACTTATGGGTTACTTACCAAGCAGAGCGGGGGAAGGTGCAAGCCGTGCGCGATGTCTCTTTTGCCCTCTCTCCCGGTGAAACCTTGGCCTTTATTGGGGAAAGCGGATGTGGAAAGACCACGCTTGGTCTATCCCTAATCCGCCTGTTGCCTGCTACGGCGCGTGTACAGGAAGGCCATATCTTGTTTCGGCGGGGAACCGAAATCGTAGACATCCTTAGCCTAGACGATCGTGAGTTGCGCGCCTATCGCTGGCGCGACTGCGCCATGATCTTCCAAGGTGCGCAGAATGCATTCAACCCTGTATTGCGCATCTGGGATCAAGTGCTGGACACGGCGCGGGCGCACGGTGTTTCGGACAGACGCTTCATCCGTCAACGCATTACTGAACTCTTTGAACTTGTGCAGTTAGAGCCCGATCGTGTCTTGCGCGCCTATCCCCACCAGTTGAGTGGCGGCATGCGCCAGCGCGTGCTCATTGCCCTGGGCCTTCTGTTGCACCCCCCTCTCGTCATCCTTGACGAGCCTACAACCGCGTTGGACATTTTAACCCAGCGATCGGTCATCGATGTGCTGCGCGATCTGAAGAAACGCCTGGATTTCTCCCTTATCCTTATTTCTCACGACCTATCCCTGGCCGCGGAACTGGCCGATCGCGTAGCAACGATGTATGCGGGCGCACTGGTTGAACTTGGGAGCGTATGGGATATTTACAAACGGCCTTATCATCCTTACACCGCCGGGCTTATTCGCGCCGTACCGACAATTCGCGGCGAACGAAAAGAATTAATTTCGATTCCTGGCTCTCCTCCTGATCTCATCGCTCTTCCCTCTGGATGTGCATTCCATCCTCGCTGTCCTTATGCCAGTGAACGCTGCCGCAAGGAGCAGCCTCCGTTACAAGTCGTTGAGGCTGGACGCCAGGTAGCGTGCTGGCATTGGGAGGAGGTGGCCGAGGATAACGGTATACGAATGAAAATGGACAGTGCCCAGCCCGGAACCACCTTTGCCATTCCGGCACCACGTGAGCATTCTCTATCGGCGCAAGCGCCTATAAATGGCCAAGACGTTATCTTGGAACTGAAACGCGTGGAGCGAACCTTCAAAGTGGGACGTCGTATGGTGCGTGTGTTGGATGATGTGTCCTTACAAGTACACGAGGGAGAAGTGCTTTGTTTGGTTGGAGAAAGCGGGTGCGGCAAAACGACTACAGGCAAAATCGCGGCCGGTCTCCTACCTCCCACTAGCGGGGAAATCCGTTTCCGAGGACATAATGTGTGGAATTCGGACAAGGAGACGTTTAGAACATACCGCCGCGCGGTGCAGATCATCCACCAGGACCCGTACGCGTCGCTGAATCCGACCCAGCGAGTCTCCACGATACTCACCGCGCCCTTGCTGCGCCACGGGGTTGCCCGAAATCGGCGGGAGGCGAAGGACTTGGCTATGGAGTTGTTACGCACGGTAGACTTGACCCCGCCCGAGGATTTCTACAACAAGTATCCCCACCAGTTGAGCGGGGGACAGCGGCAGCGGGTTTCGGTGGCGCGCGCTCTCACCGTGCATCCAGAGTTCCTGGTCGCGGACGAAGCCGTCTCCATGCTCGACGTGTCCATTCGTGTTAGCCTGCTCCAACTGCTGGAGCGGTTGCGCCGTGACCTGGGAGTGGCTTATCTCTTCATTACCCATGACCTCGCCGTGGCCAAGTACTTCGCCTGGGAAGGGCGGATAGCGGTCATGTACCTGGGACGGGTCGTGGAGTCCGGCCCCACACCGCAGATTATCCATAACCCACAGCACCCATACACCCAGGCATTGCTTTCTGCCCTTCCCGAAGCCGACCCCGAAGCGACACGCTCAAAAGAGCGCATTCAGTTACGCAGTCTGGATGTACCGAGTTTGCTGAACGTGCCTACCGGGTGCGCATTTCATCCCCGCTGCCCTCTTTACGAAGCGGGGGTATGTGACAAAGAAGTACCACACCTGGTAGACGTGGGAGACGGTGTTCAAGTGGCTTGTCATGTGGTGGCACGTGAGCGAGGCATCGCATGAATCCTGATATTGGTAGGGCAGCAACGCGTATTGCGCTGTTTCTCATTGTGGCATCATTGCTTGCCATGCGGTGGATTCCGCGTGAAAGCGCGGAATTCATCGTAACCGTGCTGGTGATCGGTATTGGACTCGTGATGCTGGGGATAGTCGCCCTGTTAACACGCCTGGGGCGATGAATGATGTACATTCCCGTCGAGGATAGCAGCCCAGCACACCATCCATATCGAAAGGAGGTGAGAACAAAAGCATACGTCAACTACAGCGAAAGCCATCGGTCATCCCCCAACCCAGAGGAGAAGAACAGGAGGTGTTACCATGAAGCGTCGTTTGTATGCCGTTTTTATTCTGGTTCTTGTGCTGAGCATTGTACTCACGGCATGTGCGCCTAAAGCTACGCCTACGCAAGCACCAGCAGAAAAACCTGCGGAAAAGCCGACTGAAAAACCCATGGAAAAGCCTACTAAGGCACCCGAGCCCACTCCTACTGAAGCACCTAAGCCTGCTGCGCCCAGCGAATTTCATGGTGCTTGGCCGTACAAGGTTCCTCCTGATGGACACTTCAATACGTACGTCCCCAATGCCATCAGTTTGGGAATCTACTGGCCGCTCATGGAAATGCCGGGGGCCATGTACCTGTGGGCAAAGGATGATTGGGTCCCGCTTCTTTTCACAGACTGGGAATTCGTTCCTGATAAGGATCTCTTCGTTGTTCGCCTGCGCAAGGGTGTGAAGTGGTCTGATGGCAGTGATTTCACTGCTCAGGATGTCGTCACAACGTTTGAGGTGGGACGGCTACGCAAGTGGACGGTATTCAAGTATGTGGATGAAGTAAAGGCGGTGGATGATTACACCGTTGAGTTTTACATGCATAACCCATCCACCGCGGTGGAGCGCTACGTGGTGCGCTTGACGCCCATTCGCGCCCACTCCGTGTATGGTGAGATTGCGAAGAAGGTCCAGGACCTGCGGGCCAAGGGTGTAAGCACGGACTCCGACGAGTGGAAGGCTCTCCAGAAGGAACTCAACGAGTTCCGTCCCAAGGAAATGGTGGTCACCGGGCCTTACAAGATCGACCCCGACTCCATCACCGAGGCCCAGTTGACCCTGGTGAAAAACGAAAAGTCCTGGATCGCGGACAAGGTCAAGTTTGACAAACTCGTCATTTTCAACGGCGAAACGCCGACAGTCACGCCGTTGGTATTGGCCGGTGATATTGACTACGCGACCCACGGTTTCCCGCCCGCGACGGAAAAGCAGTTCATCGAGCAGGGCATTCGCATCGCGCGACCGCCCATCTACTCGGGGCCGGCCATCTACTTCAACCACAACATCTACCCGCTCAATCGCGCGGAGGTCCGTCAGGCTATCGCCTACGCGGTTAACCGCGAGGAGAATGGTACGGTCTCCCTGGGCGATTCTGGTAAGGCCGTCAAGTACATGGTGGGCTTCAGTGACACGCTGGTACCCATCTGGCTGACGGACGACCAGATCGCTCAACTGAACACCTACGAGTACAACCCCGAGAAGGCCGAGGAGATCTTGAAGAGCATCGGCTTCAAGCGGGATAGCGACGGCGTGTGGGTAGATGACAAGGGCAATCGTATGGAGTTCGAGTTGACCTTCCCCGCCGAGTACGCGGATTGGTCCGCGGCGGGTCAGAACGTGGCCGAACAGTTGACCAAGTTTGGTATCAAGATTACGCCGCGTGGCGTTCAGTTTCAACAACACCGCCAGGACGTGCGCGCTGGCAAGTTCCAGATGGCCATCCGCCATTGGGGTTCCAGCAGCCAACCGCATCCGCACTTTGCCTACAGCGGAGTACTGTTCAGTTACAATTATGTGTCTAACCCCGAAGGCAAGGGCATGAACTTCCCCATGAAGCAAATGGTAGACGGCCAAGAAGTTGATCTTGAGCAACTCATCGTCAATTCGGCCAAGGGCCTGGACGAGGAGGCCCAGAAGGAGCAAGTTGCGTCCGTGGCCCTGGTCTTCAACAAACTCCTGCCTGTTGTACCGCTGTGGGAGCGCTACGGCAACAACCCGGTGAACGAGAAGGCGCGTGTCACGGGGTGGCCGTCGGACGATCATTACCTGCTTAAGAACTCCGCCTACGGCGACAACTTCGTGATCATCGCCCTCCTCGAGGGTATGCTCAAGCCGATTCAGAAGTAACGTAGGCATGGACTTCCGAGGTCTTCGAGACCTCGGAAGTCTGGCCAAATAGCCCAGGCTCCCGAAGTCTGACAGACTTCGGGAGCCTAACAACACGGAGGCGCCTATGTCGATCCCCTCCTTGGTGCTTGTGCCGCGGCCGCGCGTGTACGAGGAAACCGGAGCAGCCTATCCCCTTACTCCCGACAAACTAATTGTCATCGATGCCCCCGATCCCTCCGCTTTGTACTTTACCGCCCGCCGACTCCAGGCTGCCCTGGCTGACTATGCCCATGTCCGGTGGGAGATTGTCGGCAGCAAGGTGGTGCCCTCGAGCCAGGTAGGGGTGACGCTCAGTGTCGTCCCCGGCGCGGTGCGCCATCCCCAGGGCTACGAGTTGACCATCACCGGGCAAGGCATCCACGTGGTGGCGAGTACCCCCGCGGGCGCGTTCTACGGCGTCATGACCCTGAGCCAGATCTTTCAACAGCGCGGGAACGCTCTGCCTACCCTGCGCATTCGCGACTGGCCCGATTTCCCCCACCGCGGGGTCATGCTCGACATCAGCCGGGACAAGGTCCCCACCATGGAGACGCTCTACGCCCTCGTGGACCTTTTGGCCGCCCTCAAGGTCAACCAGTTTCAACTGTACACGGAGCATACCTTCGCGTACCGGAACCACCCCATCGTGTGGGCGGAGGCGTCTCCCCTGACCGGCGAGGAGATCCTGGCCCTCGACGCGTACTGTCGCGAGCGGTTCATCGAACTCGTGCCCAACCAGAACACCTTCGGCCACATGCGGCGCTGGCTCGTCCATGACGAGTACCGTGACCTGGCCGAGTGCCCCGAGGGGTGTGACACGCGATGGGGCCATTTCGACGAGCCCTTCAGCCTGAACCCCCTTGATCCCCGCAGTCTGGACTTGGTGCGCAGCCTCCTGGACGAACTCCTGCCCCACTTTTCCAGCCGCCAGGTGAACGTGGGGTGCGACGAGACGGTGGACTTGGGCCAGGGTCGCAGCAAGGAGGCAGTGGAGAAGTACGGTGAAGGGCGGGTGTACCTGGACTTTCTGATGAAGATTTATCGCGAGGTCAAGGCGCGCGGCCATACCATGCAATTCTGGGGAGACATCATCGTCCAACACCCCAACCTGGTGCCCGAACTCCCCCGCGACGTCATCGCCCTGGAATGGGGATACGAGGCCGACCATCCTTTCGACGCCCACGGCGCGCTTTTTGCCGCCTCCGGCGTGCCCTTTTACGTGTGCCCCGGCACGTCCACCTGGAACACGGTGGCCGGGCGCACGGACAACGCCATGGGCAACCTGCGTAACGCGGCGGAGAACGGGCTCAAGCATGGCGCGGTGGGCTTCTTGAACACGGACTGGGGGGATAACGGGCACTGGCAGCCGTTGCCCGTGAGTTTTCTGGGGTATGTGTACGGTGCGGCCGTTTCCTGGGCGTACGAGGCCAACCGCGATGTGGACATTGTGGCCGCGCTGGATACGTTTGTGTTTCGCGACCGCGCGCGCGTCATGGGGCGCCTGGCGTACGATTTGGGCAATGCTTACCAGGTGCCGGGGGTATACGCGTTCAACGGCTCCATTCTCTTCCGCATCCTCCAATGGCCGCCCGAGCAAATTGCCGAGTACAAGGGGTTGACCGAGGAGGGGTTACACCGCGCGTTGGAATACATCGACGCGGTCATGGTCAACCTGGCCAAGGCGGACATGGATCGTCCCGACGCGGCCCTCATCAAACGGGAGTTTGCCTGGGCGGCGGACATGCTCTGCCACGGCGCGAAGCGGGGCATCTGGGTGCTGGGAAAGGCGCAGGGGAAGGAGGACGCGGCGCTGCGTCGGGAGTTGGCCGAGGACGCGCGGCGCCTGATGGCGGAATTTCGCCAGATATGGCACGCGCGCAACCGCCCAGGCGGCTTCAAGGACAGCCTCGCGCGCATGGAGAAGATGACCGCGGATTATTGAGTAGACCTCACGCAAAGGCGCAAAGACGCAAAGGGAGGATAGAAATTTCTCAATATCTTTGTGCCCTCGCGTGGTTGAGAAGCGAGTACGTCCATGCACGAAAATGACATTGCCCGTGTCATTGTCGATGCCGCATTCCGTGTACACCGTGCCTTAGGCCCCGGCCTACTGGAATCCGTGTATCACCGTGTTTTCGCGTATGAATTGTCCAAGCGGGGATTGAAAGTGCTGAGTGAAGTCCCCATCCCCATTCAATACGACAACATAACGTTTGAAGAGGGATTCAGGGCCGACCTCATCGTGGAAGATAAAGTAATTGTGGAACTCAAGTCTGTAGCACAATTGAAGCCTGTACATAAGAAGCAATTGCTCACATATCTCCGCCTGGCTGACAAACGGTTGGGATTGCTGATCAACTTCAACGAGGCACTCATCAAACACGGCATTGTTCGCGTGGTCAATCGCCTTCCAGAATGATTTCCCTTTGCGCCTTGGCGTCTTTGCGGGAGAATAATCTAATAAACTGCGGCAGTAGCCAAACTCATTGCACAATGACTACACACTCTGTGGGTATGGTCATCACAAATGAGCAAGGGCACGTGGCCCTGATTTTACGAGAGGATGTACGTTTCTGGGCTCTGCCCGGTGGGAGTGTGGAGCCAGGGGAGACCTGGGAACAGGCGGCGGTGCGTGAAGCGAAGGAGGAAACAGGATACGACGTGGTCATTGAACGTTTCGTAGGCGAATACTGGCGACCTCAATATCCCAATGGAGGCGATTTACTTCGTCTCTATCGAGGACGTGTCGTGGGCGGTGCTCCATCTTTGCGTGGTTGGGAAGCTGTCGAAGTGCGATGGTTTCCCCCTGATTGCCTCCCTTGGCGGTTGTCTCCTTTCGCGCGTGAGCACATCCGTGACGCTATTACTGCTGCTTCACCCGTCCACCGGGAACAGCGACTGCCATGGCGATGGCAATGTATCTTCGTCCTTCTGTGGAACATTCGCCGAGTGCGCTACGCTTTGAGGTCCATAACATCGCGGAGCATAGCCACCAAATGACACACGACGCATTACGCACGACGCACGACGTCTCACGCATCACGCATCACGCATCACGCATTACGCATCACGCATCACGCCTCGCGCGCCTGCGCGCGGCCTTCGACCTTGCGTTTGGCACCGGCCCTGTACGCATCTTTCGCGCGCCCGGCCGCGTTAACCTCATCGGCGAGCACACCGACTACAACCACGGCTTCGTCATGCCCGTGGCCCTGGATCGCGACATCCTCATTGCGGCGCGGCCCCGAGAGGACGCGCGCGTGCACCTGAAGAACATCGAACGTGAGTTCGAGGCCGCGACCTTCACCATTGACGAGAACATTCCCGCGGCGCCGAAAGGCCACTGGAGCAACTACGCACGCGGCGCGGCCCAACGCCTCGCGCGCGAGGTCGGCCGCCCGTTGCGGGGTATGGACGCTCTGGTGGACGGCGCGCCGCCCCACGGCGTGCCCCGCGGCTCAGGTCTGAGTTCATCTACAGCCCTGACCGTGGCCGTAGCCCTGGCGCTGAGCGCGCTCAACGACCTGACCTTCAGCCGCCAACACCTGGCCCGCCTCTGCCAGGAGGCCGAGTGGTACACGGGCACCCAGGGTGGCATCATGGACCAGTTCAACGCGCTCCTCGCCCGCGAAGGCCATGCCCTTTTCCTGGACACGCGGCCCCGGCCCGATGGCGATTATCACCATGAGTACGCACGCCTGCCCGAGGGCTACTGCCTGCTCATCGCGGACACGGGCGTGCGCCACAGCAACGTGCACGGCGGGTACAACCACCGCGTGGCCGAATGTCGCGCCGCGGTTGCCATCCTGCGCGGCCGCTACCCTCACATCACCCACCTGCGGGACGTCCAGGACATCTCCTGGGAGGACATGGCCCCGCTGTTGCCCGAGTGCACGACCCTGCACGACCTGGTTTCTCAAAGCATCGAGGTGGAAGGGCCGCTGCCGGGAGTCGACCCTCGCGATGTGCTTTACGTGCGCGCGCGAGCCCGCCACGTCCACAGTGAAAACGCGCGCGTCCTGCAGGCCCTGGACGCCATGCGCGCGGGCGATGTGGCACGCCTGGGCCGACTGATGGTTGAAGCCCACATCAGCGCGCGCGACGACTACGACATCAGTTGTCCCGAGTTGGAGACGCTCGTCGCGGCCGCGCTGGAAGTGGAGGGCGTGGCCGGCGCACGGCTCACGGGCGCGGGCTGGGGCGGCAGCATCGTTG
>JALWHQ010000326.1 GCA_026983525.1 Anaerolineae bacterium
GTGTTGGGGTGGGCGCGGGCGCGCACGCCTGCACCGGTATGAGCGCCACCAGGGTTACGAGGAGCAATGCGACGCGGCCAAATGCGTTTGGTTTGAGAGGGCGGATGGATACCATGATTGAACGGGCCTCCTTGTCTGTGCTGCATCGTGGATGGTCTATTATGCGTGGTCATTGTCGCTTCAGGCTAATTTCGGGAGAGGGGAGGATCCGTTCGCGCCCCAGAATCCGCCCGGAGGTAAACTCCAGGCTACGCCAGGGCGAAGCCCCCTTCCAGGGGGCTCTTCAGTAGAGTTCCGAACTCTTGAAGAGTTCGGAACTCTACTGTCCCTGACTATCAAAACGTTGAGCGAGCGGATTCATCCGGCCGTAGCCTCTGAATCGCTCGCGCTTTGGAGAACGGCACACATGTACACTATAATACGCCGACGCTTGGCTACATGGGCCAACAGCACGCGTACGCCCGTGATGCGATTGGCCCAATCTTTGCCAAGGCGCAAGATTCTCTTTCACTTTTCACTTTACACTTTGCACTTTGCACTTTGCACTTTCGCAACTTTGGCCATTGCAGGAACCGACGGTCTCGCTCATATCCTAAGTTCTATCGGGGGAAAATCATGGGAAAATCCCTGTTGGGAGCATTTACGTTGATGCTGGGGTTGGCAGCTCTGGGAGGTGCATTATTCGGACGTCACCGCAGGCGGCGAATCCACCTGGCCCTGGGCGCGATTGTTGCCTTGCTCGTGGCAGGGGCGTTGCTCGCGGCTTGTGGGTCTACCCCCGCGCCACCAACCCAAGCCCCTACCCTCGCGCCCAATCCCACCCCCACCTCGGTCGGGGCCCAGATCTCGCCCCTGGAATCGCCCCTGGCTTCACCCAGCGTGACCCCCACCATGGAGGTGGTCAAGTTCGACCTGTCCGGACGCATTGCCTATCACTCGGAGCAGACGGGGGATTTCGAGATCTGGGTGATGAACGCGGACGGGACAGAGGCGCGTCCCCTGACGTCATCCCCTCGGCGGGATATCGAGCCTGCCTGGTCGCCCGATGGGACAAAAATAGCGTTCGCCTCCGCGCGCGATGACCCCGAGAATCTCCAACTGTACGTCATGAACGCGGACGGCTCCGACCAACGCCGCCTCTTCGAAGATGTCCGCCCGTGGGACAGTTGGACCCCCGCCTGGTCGCCCGATGGCACGCGCATCGCCTTCCAGGTGAACAAGGACGTGCGCCAAAACGGTTTCGACATCTACGTGGCCAACGCGGACGGCACCGATGAGCGGCTGCTGGTCGGGGGGCCGGGCGACCAGTACCATGTGTTCTGGTCACCTGATGGTAAGTACATTGTGTACGTCGATCAGGGCATGGAGGACAGCGAAATCTACATTGCCAACGCGGATGGGAGCGACCCGCGCCCCTTGACCGACAACGATAGCAACGAAGCCTACCCGCGCTGGTCACCCGACGGCCAGTGGATCCTGTTCCAATCCGACCGGGACGCGGTGTGGCGTCTGTACCGGATGCGTCCAGACGGTAGCGACGTACAACGGGTGAGCGTTCCCGTCATGGGTCAGGATGTGATGGGGGCGTGGTCCCCCGACGGCAAGTATGTCGTGTTCTCATCCAATCGAGCCAATCGCGACTGGGAACTCTATGTCATGCCCGTGGACGGCTCATCCTGGATGCGGCTGACGTTCAACTTCCCCGAGGTTATGGACCGCTACCCGGCCTGGACAAAGTAGCCGTGGGACACGAGCGTGAGGAAATGCTCTGGCTACTCACTCAGCATGGCGGCGCTGAATATCGCGAATCAACTGGCGGGTCAGCAAGGTGGTGTAGAGCGCCCAGTAGGCGGGGAGCACAAGCAGGAAGATGGGAAGCACGACGCTCATCACAGTGAGCGGGACGAAGAGCACGGGAACGCTCAGCGCGTGAAGGGGGCGAAGCGCGGCCAGGTAGGCAGCGTTACGGATGACGAGCAGCGGTCGCGGATCCGTCTGCAGGGCGTTCAAGGCCCACACATAGCCCAGGCCCAACGCCCACCACATGGAGAGCACCAACCACAGGACGGCCACGTACTGCCACAGGGAGGTCGTCTGGCGACCGTAGAAAAGCACGTTGGCGACCAGAGCCGCGGTAATCAGCGCGCACAGCAGGCCCAATCCCCACGCCCGTTTGAACCCGTGCTTCACCTCGTCCCACCACGGGCGCAAGCCCACAGCACGTCCCTCTAACGTGCGGCGGGCCATTTCGTGCAGGGCGGCAACGGCCGGGAAGCCGAGCCCAAGCGTAGCCACGCTGCCCCACGTTGCCAACGACATGAGAACATAAGGGAAGAGGTCCTCGTAGAGAGCCTTCATTGCCAGCCAGGCAATCGTGAGGACACTCGTCCCCTTATACCGTGTGTAGTCCATTTACCCGGTCGTCACACCCATCCGAACGTGCGTTCCACAGCCTTCTTCCACCCCGCATAAAGACGCTCGCGCGTCGCCTCATCCATGCGCGGCTCCCACACCTTGTCCACTTGCCAGTTCGCCCTCAGGTCGTCCAAGTTCTTCCAGAACCCAACGGCCAGCCCCGCTGCATAGGCCGCGCCTAAGGATGTGGTCTCGGCCACGACAGGGCGCACGACGGGCACGTTGAGGATGTCCGCCTGAAATTGCATGAGGAGTTCGTTGACGACCATGCCCCCGTCCACTTTCAGGGCCTTGAGCGCGATGCCCGCGTCCTGGATCATGGCCTCGAAGACGTCGCGCGTCTGGTAGGCCGTGGCCTCCAGTGCGGCCCGGCAGATATGCCCCTTGTTGATGTAGCGGGTCAGGCCCACGATGATGCCTCGCGCGTCGCTGCGCCAGTAGGGAGCGAACAGCCCGGAAAACGCGGGCACGAAGTAGATGCCCCCATTGTCGGGCACGCTGCGCGCGCACGCTTCCACTTCAGAGGACTTCTCAAAGAACTGGAGGTTATCCCGCAGCCACTGGACGAGCGCGCCTGTGATGGCGATGGACCCCTCGAGCGCGTACACGGCCAGCGCATCGCCAAACTTGTAGGCCAGGGTGGTCAGAAGGCCGTGATGGGAAGGGACGGGCGTGGTGCCCGTGTTCATCAACAAGAAGCAGCCCGTGCCGTAGGTATTCTTGGCCTCGCCCACGTCAAAGCACGTTTGGCCCACAAGCGCGGCCTGCTGGTCGCCCAGATTGCCGCAGACGGGAATTTCCGCGACGAAGGGCCCCGACGTTCGCGTCGTTCCCCAGGTCGCGGGGTCGCTGGAGGGCACTATGCGCGGGAGCATGGCCCGAGGGATGCCCAGGGTGCTCAGAATCTCGTGGTCCCAGTCCAGGGTGTGCAGGTTCATCAACAGGGTGCGACTGGCGTTGGTCACGTCGGTCACGTGCGCGCCCCCATCGGGGCCGCCGGTCAGGTTCCATATGAGCCAGGTGTCGATGGTACCGAACAAGGCGTCGCCTCGTTCCGCGGCCGCGCGCGCCTCGGGCACGTGGTCGAGAATCCACTTGATTTTCGGGCCGGAGAAGTAGGTCGCCAGCGGCAGGCCCGTCTTGTCCCGAAAGCGATCCTGGCCGCCGTCCCGGGCGAGGGCATCGCAAATATCCTTGGTGCGGGTATCCTGCCAGACGATGGCATTGTAATAAGGCTGACCGGTGCGCCTATCCCACACCACGGTGGTCTCGCGCTGATTGGTGATGCCGACGGCCACAATGTCCGTGGGTTGTATTCCGGCCTGGGCAATGGCCTCGCGCACCACGTCCTGGGTGCGGGCCCAGATTTCCAGGGGATCGTGCTCGACAAGTCCGGGTTGGGGGTAGATTTGCCGGTGTTCCTTTTGGGCCAGGCCCACAATGCGCCCGGCATGGTCGAAGATGATGCAGCGGGTGCTCGTGGTTCCCTGATCAATGGCGGCCACGTATTGGCGGGACATCGTGCGCCTCCTGTTCAGGTTACGACCTGCAATGGGGGAACAAAGCAAGTGCCGGCTGGTGGGTTCCCCCTCCAACCGGCACCGGTTTGACGTCCGTTATCCGCGCCCGCCCCGCATGAAGGGAATGATGCGGGCCAGTTCGCCTGTTTCCCAACTGACCAGAATGGGCACGGCGTTGAAGATCGAGGAGTACGTCCCCGATATCAACCCGAAGAGCATGACGGCAATGAATTGCCGCACAGTGACGCCTCCAAAGAGGAGCAGGGCAATCATCACGAAAATGGCGTTCAACTGGGTAGCCAGGGAGCGGTGAATGGTCTCCAAAAGGCTGCGGTTGGCCAGGGTCTCGAAGTCCTCACCGCGATATTTGGGCGCGTTCTCACGAATGCGATCGAACACCACGATGGTATCCTGAACCGAGAACCCAATGACAGTAAGAAGGGCAGTCAGGAACAGAGCGTCTGCTTCCCAATTGCGGAAGATGCCCAGAATAGCGAAGATGCCCACAGTCACCAAAACATCGTGAATCATGGCGAAGATCGCGGAGAAACCAAACCGCACCGGGTGAGATACACTCCCTACGTTGCGGAAGGCCCACGTGATGAAGGCCAGAATGGCCAACGACGCGGCCAACACGGCAATACCCGCGGCCTGGGTGACCTCCCGTCCGACCGCAGGCCCAATGGATCGGAACTGCCGCTCCTCGAACGGCCCAATGCGTTCCTTAAGGGCAGCCGCGAGTTGAGCCTTTGTCTCGTCGTCTACCTCCTTCATGCGAATGGAGACTGTACGGCCATCTCCCAACGTCTGCACGACGGGGTCAAAGCCGTATTCGGCAAGCACGTCATGCACCTCGCCGGGCTGGACCGGCTTGTCGAACGTGATCTCCCAGTACGCCCCACCCGTAAAGTCGATGCCCAACTTAATCGGCGTCCCCACGGTTGCCGTCAGGTAGCCCATGGCGATCAAACCGGGCACGATGACGAGGGACGAAAGCATGTAATAGTACTTCCGCTTCTGCACCAGGGTAAAGAGGCCCTTCCAGCGGGGCTCACCCTTGGGTACCTTCACGTCCAGGATCCACGGGTTGTCCACTACATCATCGGAAAGACGGTAGAAGACAAAACGCATGAAGGTGCGGGTCACCCACACAGCAGTGAACATACTGAGCGCCACACCCAGGGCCAGGTTCAAGGCAAAGCCCTTGACGGCTGCCGCGCCAAAGGTTCGGCCGAATTGGTAGAGGATCAAACTGGTGATGATGGTGGACAGGTTGGAGTCCAAAATGGACGTCCACGCCCGACTGAAGCCCGATTCCACCGCAGGGCGCAGGGGCTTCCCCCAGCGAATCTCTTCCTTCATGCGCTCGAAGATCAGGATGTTGGCGTCCACGGCCATACCGGTCGCCAACAGGAAACCCGCGATGCCCGGCAAGGTCAGCGTCACCGGAATGAGTTTGAACACGCTAATGTTGAGCAGGCCGAAGAGGATTAAGGCCAAATCGGCCAGAAGGCCGGGCAGGCGGTAGTACACGAGCATGAACATGAGCACGGCCAGAACGCCCACCACGCCCGCGGTGACGCTGCGCCGTATGGAATCTTGCCCCAGGGTCGGGCCTACCTGGTCGGTGGCCACAACCTTCAAGGGGATGGGCAAAGCACCGTAGCGCAATTGGACGGCAAGAGAGCGGGCTTCCTCCGGAGTGAAGCGTCCGGTGATCACACCTCGACCGTTGGGAATGGGGCTGCGAATGACAGGCGCGGAGATCACCTTCTTATCCAGGACGATGGCCAATACATCGCCCACGTGCTCTTTGGTGTACTCGCCAAAGATCTTGGCCCCTTCGTCGTCCAGTTCGAACGCGACTTGAGGTTCTCCGGTCGTTGGGTCAAAGGTAACTTCGGCTTTGCGCAGGTGCTTACCGGTGAGGATCGTCTTGTACACGTAGGCATCAGGGCCGGGCAAAGCCTCAGGCGGGATGTCCGCACGCGGCTCGGGATCGCCCTCGGTCGTACGGACGTACATCCCCGGCTGCACGGGCTTGTCGGCCGGCACCTCAATGAATTCCAGCAACCCTGTGCTCTTGATGGCCGCGATAGCTTCCTCGGGGTTGTCGATACCCGGAATCTCCACCAGGATCCGATCGTTCCCCTGCAACTGCACGACGGCCTCGGTGACGCCCAGGCCGTTCACACGGTTTTCGACAATGGTACGCACCGCATCCATGGCCTCAGGGTCTATGACCTCTCCCGGAGGGACATCGGCTTGAAGCAAAACACGCGTGCCTCCTTGAAGATCCAACCCCAATTTGAGGGAAAAATCACGGCCGGCGATTTTAGGGTGCGGGACCCACCGGTTGGGCAAGGCAATCCAGATGGCCAGAGCGTACAGTATGAGGACAATGATAAGGGTGCGAGTGTTGCGATCCATACCCCATTTCTCCCTTGCTTGGAAATCGGGCCAGAAAAATTGCCCACAACCGAAGGAGTATAAACCAGCCGCGGAGTAATGTCAAAGACGGGCAGGGGTGTCGTGGTGTCTCAAGCACACGACTTTCCCTGTTTACGCGCCGACAAGTCACCTCCAAGGCTGCGCTCATCCCTCTTCCCACGGGCACAGATCTATGGTATAATGTCTATGCTGGATATAGCGGATATATTACCCCGTAACCGATAGGGGAAGGAAGACATGGCGCGCAAACACACGTATTCCACCGTGGAAGTATGCGAACTTTTCGGCATTTCACGCAGCACCCTGTTCCGCTGGGAGAAGGAGGGTTGGTTCCCTCATGTGGAACGGGACGAGATGGGCCAGCGCCTCTACACGGACACCCACCTGCGGGCCATTGCCCAACGCCTGAAGGAACGCTACAAGCGACAATACGAACAGGCCCTGTCCGCCGAGGATAAGCAGCGCATGGAGAACCTGGCCCGCGCCCTCTCCTTCGTCAAATTCCTGGAGGGCAAAATGGAGGGGCTCCAGGAACTGGCCGAGTACGACGCACTTCCCGATCACATCATCACCCAACTGCTTCGCTTTGCCCTGGAACGCCACACGCCATCCGATGTTGAATTTTGCCAGATCATGTACGTGGTGTACGACCAGTGTCGCAAACGCACTGAGGGGCGGACAACTTAAGAGGCATAAAGCACAATTGAGAGGGATGCCATGAGCGATTCACTGCCGGCTCAGCGCGAGGAAGCCCACAAGGCAGTACTGCAAATGTTCACGGCCAGCACCGGCCTGCCCATCGGCCTGTACGAGTTCAAGGGGGGAGAACCCGTTGGTCTGTTCCCAAATAATGCGAATGAGGTTTTCGAAGAACATTGTCTGTTCATTCAGAGCCTGCCGGGTGGCAAAGCACGCTGCGAGGCCGACCAGTGCAACCGGGCCCGTCACGTGTATTTCTCCTCCAAACCCCAGTTGACGCTCTGTCACGCGGGGCTCTATAACCAGGCCGTTCCTGTAATCGTGGGCAACCAAGTGCGTGGGGTGCTCCTTTACGGCGAAATGCTCATCGACGATGAGGAATACCTTGAAGCATCCTTGCGCCGGCACGAGAAGACCGTGCAGGAAATGGAATTGGATGAGGAAACGGCGGCCCGGCTGCGGGAACTGTTGCTCAAAGCCAAGCGTTACACGCTCGATCAATTGGCCACATATCAGAAGACACTCCCCAGGGTCGAAGAATGGCTGTACACCCTCTTCGACGAAGAACAACGCATGCGGCGCAGTGTGGAGAAGGTCACCCACGAAATCCTGACACGCTTACAAGCGGTGATTGCTAACGCCGAGAACATGATCCTCGAATTTTCCGATTGTTTGCCCCCGGAAGGGCGAGAAATGCTACACGCGTTACTCCACAGCGCGCTGGCGCTGGACACTGTGGTGCAGAACTTGGGCGAATACATGGAGGAATACCGCTTCCGTCCCGAGCCCCTCACCCCTATCCTCTACGAGGCCAAACGCCTTTACGAGGCCGAGGCCGCCCGCCGCGGGATCGAAATTCGCATCCGCTTCTCCCATCCGCCGATCATCGAGATGTCCAGGCACCACCTCCAGTACGCGTTCAACAACCTGGTCCACAACGCGGTGAAATACTCCTTCCGTAGCGGCCCCGGTCGCCAACGCTACGTGCGCATCGAGGGCTATCCGGCCGGCGAATACTACGCAGTGGTCATCGAGAACTACGGGGTGGGCATCTTGCCGGAGGAAATCTCCTCGGGCAAAATTTTCGAGGATGGGTACCAGGGCAAACTTACCCAGGGCGAGTATCGCACCGGGTCGGGGAAAGGGCTGCACTTTGCCAAGCGCGTCATCGAACGACATCGCGGTCGCATTGAGGTGGAGAGCCGCCTGGTTGCCGAGGAGGACACGCCCGAGGGCCGGCCCCATCTCAACCGCTTTACCATTTACCTGCCCTATCGGCGGGTATAACGGACATATGTATGGGTACAAAGGGGGAGGAACAACATGGGGAAGACCATTGTCTGGATTGAAGATGACGTGGACGTCATTGCGGGCGTCACCCGTCCGCTGGAACGTGCGGGGCACCGCTTTGTCCACCTTCGCAATGTGGCAGAGGCGCGCGAGCATTTCGACCTGTTGCGCAAGGCCGACCTGATTCTTCTGGATATGATTCTGCCCCCGGGCACGAGCGAACTCACACATCCGACAGAGAGATATCCTGGACAAGCGTTGTTACGGGAAATTCGCGAGGCAGGAATCGAAACGCCCGTCATCGTTCTCAGCGTCGTGGCCCGGGAGGATGTACATCGGGAACTGGAGCGGCTGGGCGTGGCC
Source organism: Anaerolineae bacterium (assembly GCA_026983525.1). Lineage (GTDB taxonomy): Bacteria > Chloroflexota > Anaerolineae > JAADDB01 > JAADDB01 > S141-23. The sequence continues at coordinate 8,739 of JALWHQ010000326.1, forward strand.
GAGGTCATCCGCAAGCCCGTGCTGCCTTCGGAACTAAAGAAACGCGTGGAGGCGGTTCTGGGGAATTCACACAAGGAGAAGGGGATACTCGCTTCATGACGCGCGGCCTGCCCACAGACGCCTTCGACTACCAACTTCCCGAGGAACTCATCGCCCAGGAGCCTGTGGAGCCGCGCGATAGGTCGCGGCTCATGGTCATCCGTCGGGATACCGGGGAGATCACCCATCACATCTTCCGTGACCTGCCCAGCCTGCTCCGCCCGGGCGACGTGCTCGTCGCCAACGACAGCCGGGTCATTCCGGCGCGGCTCTTCGCGCGCAAGCCCACAGGAGGGCGCGTGGAAATCCTCCTCCTCACCCGTCGCGACCCCCTCACGTGGGAGGCTTTAGTGCGCGGCCACCGCGTGCGCCCCGGCCTCACCCTGCACCTGGAGCGCGCGCCCGACGTTACCGCAGAGGTGCTCGACTACACGCCGGCCGGCGGGCGGGTGCTCCGCTTCAACCAGCCCTTGAATGGCCTGCTCCCTCAGGTGGGACAGGTCCCGCTGCCGCCGTACATCCACCGCCCCCTGGAAGACCCGGAGCGCTATCAGACAGTGTACGCGCGCGAGGAGGGCTCCGCGGCCGCGCCGACCGCAGGCCTGCACTTCACCCCGCGCCTGATGCGGGAACTGGAGGCGCGGGGCATCGAATTTCGCTTTGTCACCCTCCACGTGGGCATCGACACCTTCCGCCCCATCACGGAGGACTACGTGGAGGAGCACCAGATCCACAGCGAGTGGGCGGAATTGGACGCGGAAACGGCCCTGGCCCTGAACAAAGCCAAGGCCGAGGGGCGCCGCATCGTGGCCGTGGGCACGACCAGTATGCGGGTGTTGGAAACGGCCACCCACCCGGAACACGTGAAGGGAGAGGACGCGGTCGTGGGATGGCCCGAGGGGATGGAGGTGGCGTATCCTGCCCCCCTTGTCTCCTTCCGCGGCTGGACGGACCTTTACATCACGCCGGGGTTCGACTTCCGCGCTGTGGACGCGATGATCACCAACTTCCACCTGCCTCGCTCCACCCTCCTTGTCCTGGTGGCCGCGTTCATGGGCAAAGATCTCATGGAGCGGGCCTATCGGGTCGCCATCCGCGAGCGCTATCGGTTCTACTCCTTCGGCGACGCGATGCTGATACTTTGAAGACGATGGACGATGGACGACGGACGACGGACGACGGACGACGGTTGACCATCGTCTATCGTCCATCGTCTATCGTCCTCTGCAGCCTGCTCGGCGCCCACTTGCTCCATTTCCTCACTTCGGCTATACTTACCCCCGCGGAGGAAAGAAGGTGGGTGGACAACGGCGTTCACCACAACCCAAGGACAGGGAGGACGACATGGTTGTGCCAACGGTAATGCTGAAACGCATGTACGTGCACGGAAGTCTTCGCAACACCCCAAAGGGATTTCAGTTCGCGTTGAAGAACCGCCTTGCACCTGCGACCATCGTAGAAATTGGCGAAGTACACGCAGCAGGCCAGAGGTTTGGGCCTGAGGCCATAAGCATCCATCTCCACACGCACACCTACCCGGGAACCGAGATCAGCGAGAAGCGTACACTTAAGTTCGACATCAACGAAACCGCCATCATCGAGGTTGAAGGAGCGCCTCTCCCCGTGGGAGAACACCTTCTCACCTGGCGAGTACGCACGAAGGAGGTAGGCTGGCTTCGGATTCCTGTGGAAGACACGCTGGGAGACGCACGGCAGGGCGCGCGTGAACCGCGCTTCCTCTCCCAGCCGGAACCGGCACGCCCGTAGAAATGGGCAAATGGCAAAGTGAAAAGTGAAAGGGCGGCGACCATGTGAGTCCTGCCCGAGCAGAAGCCGTCGAACGGTGCGAGAGAGATCCCATCCACGGGGCGCCGAAGGGGCAAGCCAGGGGATGAGCGCCACCCCCTGGTGAATCTCTCAGGCAAAAGGATCGCACCGGGATGGCTCCTCTGGAGAGTCGGCCATGAGCCGCGCCGAAGGGGCAAACCGCCAGCGGGCGGTGCAACTCTCAGGCGACAGGACAGAGGGCGGATGGGCGCGCACACCCGCGCCTTTCCGCCCTTTTGTTTCGTGAGGCGTAATGCGTAATTCGTAGTCAACGCATCACGTATCACGCATCACGCATCACGCATCACAAAGGAGTCTACCCATGAACAAAACCCGCCTTTACGACAAGCATGTTGCCCTCGGTGGCCGCATGATCGAGTTCGCGGGCTGGATGCTCCCCGTCCAGTACCCCGCCGGCCCCATCGCCGAGCACCACGCGGTGCGCACCGCGGCCGGCCTGTTCGACATCGACCACATGGGCCAGTTCATGGTCCACGGCCCCGATGCGCTCCCCTTTCTCCAGCGTGTCATGACCTGGGACGTGACGACCTTAAAACCTGACGACGCCCACTATTCCCTCATGTGCTACGAGGACGGCACCGTGGTGGACGATGTGTTCATCTACCGCCGCGACGATGACTACATGGTGGTGGTCAACGCGGCCAACCGCAAGAAGGACCTGCGCTGGATGGCTCAACAAGCCAGGGAATTCGACGTGCAAGTGTCGGATGTTTCTGACGAAACGTACATGCTTGCACTGCAAGGCCCTAAAGCCGAGGCCATCCTCCAGCGCCTGACCGACGTGGACCTGAGTCAGATGCCCCGCTTCACGGCCAAGGCGGGTCGTGTGGCAGGGGTATTCACCCTCATCGGGCGGACGGGCTACACGGGCGAGGATGGCTTCGAACTCTTCTTCAACGCGGACGAGGCCGAGCGCATGTGGGATGCCATTCTCGAGGCAGGGAAGGACGACGGCCTGCTCCCCTGTGGGTTGGCCGCGCGCGACTCCCTCCGCTTCGAGGCGTGCTTCCCCCTGTACGGCCACGAAATTCACGCCGAGATCGACCCCATCAGCGCCCGACTGGGGTACTTCGTGCGCACCGAGAAGGGCCCCTTCATCGGCCGCGACGCGCTGCTCAAGATCCGCCTGGAAGGCCCCAAGCAGAAACTCGTCGGCCTGGAAATGCTGGACAAGGGCGTTCCACGGCAAGGCTACCCGGTGCTGGTCAACGGTGAAGCGCGCGGGCACGTGACCACGGGCATGAAATCCCCCACCCTGAACAAATTCCTGGCCCTGGCCTACGTGCCCACCGAGTTCAGCAAAATCGGCACCGAAGTCGAGATCCTCATCCACGGCAAGCCCAAGAAAGCCGTCGTGGTGAAGACGCCATTTTATGTGCCGGTGTACAGAAGGTAAGGGGTATCGGGTATTGGGTATCAGGTATCAGGTATCAGGTATTCGATACCCGATACCCAATACCCAATCCCTGATACCCCTCCCCAATCCCACCCGAGGAGGACGTTATCATGAGCGACTACGTATTCATGGACGACCGACGGTATGCTCGCAGCCACGAATGGGCCAAAGTAGAAGGCGACATCGCCACCGTGGGCATCTCCGACTACGCCCAGCACGCGCTCTCCGACGTGGTGTACGTGGAACTGCCCGAAGTTGGGCAAGAGGTAAGCAAGGGAGACGCGGTCGCCGTGGTCGAGTCGGTGAAAGCCGCGGAGGACGTGTACGCGCCCCTTAGCGGTGAAATCGTGGAAATCAACGAAGAACTGCCCGACAACCCCGAATGGGTGAACGAAGACCCCTACGGCAAGGCCTGGTTCTTCAAGATCAAGATGAGCAACCCGGCCGAATACGACGACCTCCTGGACGTGGAGGCGTACAAGAAGGTGGTGGAGGAAGAGGAGCATTAATACCCGATATCCAATACCTGATACCCGATACCAGATATTAGAGAAATCAGGTAGCGGGTATCAGGTATCAGGTATTAGGGAGTGCGAAAGGAGGCCGCACTATGCCGTACATTCCCAACACCGACGAGGAACGCGCGGCCATGCTGCGCGTCATCGGCGTGGACAAGGTGGAGGACCTGTTCCACGACGTGCCCGCCGAGTATCGCTTCCCCACACTCGACCTGCCCCGCCCCCTGTCCGAGGCGGAGATCCTGGCCGAGTTGCGGGACATGGCCGAGATGAACGTGGACCTGGACCACGCGGCCTGTTTCCTGGGCGCGGGCGCGTACAACCACTTCGTCCCCAGCGTCGTGGACATGGTCATTTCCCGCTCCGAGTTCTACACCGCGTACACGCCCTACCAGCCCGAAGTCTCCCAGGGCGTGCTCCAGGCCCTCTTCGAGTACCAGAGCATGATCTGCGCCCTGACCGAGATGGACGTGGCCAACAGCAGCCACTACGACGGCGCCACCGCCACCGCGGAGGCCGTCATCATGGCCCTGAACGTCCATCGCCGCAAGCGTAAGCGCGTCGTCCTCTCCCCCACCCTGCACCCCATGTACCGCCAGACGGTGCACACCTACACCCAGGGCATGGGGCTGACCATCGTGGGCGAGGACGCGCCGCGGCACGACTTGCAGGCCCTGACCGACCTGATTGACGACGACACGTGCTGTGTCATCGTGCAGAATCCCGACTTCCTGGGGCGTATGTTCAGCCCTGCGGAGATGAAGGCCCTGGCCGACGCGGCCCACGCGCGCAAGGCCCTCTTCGTCGTCGCGGTGGACCCCATCTCCCTGGGCTTCATGGTGCCGCCTGGCCGCTACGACGCGGACGTGGTCGTGGGCGAGGGGCAGAGCCTGGGCAACCCGCCCAACTTCGGCGGCCCGTACCTGGGCATCTTCGCCTTCAAGAAGGAATACGTGCGCAAGAGCAGCGGCCGCCTGGTGGGCGAGACCGTGGACGCGGAGGGGAAGCGGGGGTATGTCATCACCCTGAGCACGCGCGAGCAGCACATCCGCCGCGAGAAGGCCACCTCCAACATCTGCACCAACGAAGCCCTGGTCGCCATCGCCTCCGCGGTCTACATGGCCGCGATGGGCAAACAGGGCCTGCGCCGCGTGGCGGAGATGAGTTACCACAAGGCCCACTACGCGGCCAAGCGCATTGCTGAGGTCGAGGGCTTCGAGGTGCTGAGCACCTGGCCCTTCTTCAAGGAATTCGTCGTCAAGTGCCCCGCGCCCGTGGCCGAGATCAACGACTACCTGCTGGACGAGTGGGGCATCATCGGCGGCTACGACCTGTCCCAGGACTACCCCGACCTGGAAAACGCCATGCTCCTCTGCGTCACCGAGATGAACACGCGCGAGGAGATCGACGACCTGGTCAGCGCCTTCGAGGAGATCGCCGGCGGCGCGCTGGAAAGCACGGTAAGGTTTCATGTAACAGGTTAAAGGTTACAGGTTGAAGGTTGAAAAGGGTGTTCTTATGGCCAAGGTAAGGGTGTACTACGATAGGGAAGGGAATACGCTGACCGTATGGTTTGACGAACCGACAAGGGAATATATTTGCGAGGAAACAGGAGAAGAGGTCATCTTGATGAAAGACAAGGAGGGTCGCGTCATCGGCTTTGAACGGCTGAATTTCACCATCGAACAGGAAGAACCTCTTCACATCGCCTTGGAAATGCTGGCTGCATGAAATCTATGGAGGCGACTGTATGGGTGCCTACAGGGAGCGCATAGAGATCAACCCGAAGAAAATGTTCGGTAAGCCCGTCATTCGGGGCACACGGATCACTGTGGAACACATTTTGCGCAAGTTAGCCGCTGGAATGACCGTGGAGGACATCCTGCACGATCATCCACATCTTACACGCGAAGACATCTACGCGGCCATCGCCTTTGCCGCTGACTACATGGCCGATGAAGACATGGTCTATGACGAGATTGCAGCATGAAGTTCATTGCAGACGAATGCTGCGACATTTTGTACAGGCCTTCCGATCTGAAACAATAAAAATATCACGCATCACGCATTACGCATTACGCATCACGCATCACGCATCACGCATCACGTACCCAGGAGGTTCCCATGCGAGGACCCGAACCAACGATTTACGAACTCTCCTCCCCCGGGCGCACGGGCTTCACCCTGCCCGAACTGGACGTGCCCGAGACAGAGATACCCGAGGAATTCGTGCGCGACCGGCTTCTTCTGCCCGAGGTGGCCGAAGTAGACGTCGTGCGCCA
>JALWHQ010000327.1 GCA_026983525.1 Anaerolineae bacterium
TGCCGATGGGGAGACCATCATCCGTGAGCCTGGCCCGGCTCGCGATCACACGGAGCGCATGTTGACGGGGTTGGGCGCGCCCATCCGGGTGGATGGACACACCGTTCGCGTGGCCCCCCTCTCTTCGCCCCTTCCTCCCCTGGACATGACCGTGCCGGGGGATTTCTCTTCGGCGGCCTTTTTCCTGGTGGCCGGGTCGATTGTCCCGGAAGGCGAGGTGGTCATCGAGGGGGTGGGGATGAACCCCACGCGCGTGGGACTTCTGGACGTGCTACAAGCGATGGGGGCGAATATCGAGGTGCACAATGGACGGGAGGTGGGGGGCGAGCCCGTTGCCGACCTGGTGGTACGCCCTGCTTCGCTGCGCGGCACCGTCGTGCAGGGGGATACGGTCGTGCGCATGATCGACGAATTCCCCATTTTCGCGGTCGCGGCAACCCAGGCCCACGGCACCACCGAGGTGCGAGATGCCGGCGAGTTGCGGGTCAAGGAAACCGACCGCATTGCCACGGTCGTGAGCGAGTTGCGAAAGATGGGGGCGGACATTGAGGAACGGCCCGACGGCTTTGTGGTGCACGGGCCCACGCGCCTCCACGAGGCCGAGGTTGATTCCCACGGTGACCATCGGCTGGGCATGGCGCTGGCGATTGCCGCGCTCATTGCCGAGGGGGAGACCGTATTGCGTCGTGCGTCGTGCGTCAAGGATTCGTACCCGACCTTTTGGGAGACCCTGTACACCCTCTTTTGATCTTGCTCTCTCTCCTGGACCTTTGACAAAGTCCTGAGACTTGGAGAAGGGAGAAGTCGAGCATAGGCACTTACAGGATGGAGGCCATGGCATCACTTACCCACGCTCTCACCGCTCACACGCGACTGGTCGGCATTATCGGCTGGCCGGTGAAACACAGCCTGAGTCCGTCTATGCACAACGCCGCGTTTGCCGCGCGGGGGATGGACTGGGCCTATGTGCCCTTGCCCGTTTCACCTAAGTGGGTCAAAGAGGCGGTGCTGGGGCTGCGCGCGCTGGGCTTTCGCGGGGCAAACGTCACCGTGCCCCACAAGGAGCAGGTCATCCCCTTTCTCGATCATCTGACCCCCGAAGCGCAGGCCATCGGTGCAGTGAACACCATCGTCGTGGAAGAGGATGGGCGCATCTGGGGCACGAACACGGATGCCGACGGCTTTCTGAACGATTTGCTGGCCCATGACGTTCAGGTGGAGGGAGAACCGGTGCTGGTGTTGGGCGCGGGGGGCGCGGCGCGGGCTGTGGTGTACGCCCTGGCGCGCGCGGGCGCGCGCGTCACCATCGCCAACCGTACCCTGGGGCGAGCCGTGGAACTGGCGCGGCAGATTCACATGGTACTTCCAGGGGCGTCTTTTCGGGTGGTCGAGTTCAGCGCGGAGTCTCTCACGCGCGAGGCTGAGGCGCACACTATCCTTGTCAACGCGACCAGTGTGGGCATGTGGCCGGACGTGGAGGCCTCCCCCTGGCCGAGCAGCACGGGGTTCGGCCGCATAAAGGTCGTGTACGACCTGGTCTATCGGCCGCGCCTTACCCGTCTCCTGCGTGATGCACAGGCGTGGGGCTGCCGGGTCATCGATGGATTGGGGATGCTGGTGCGGCAGGGCGCGGAAAGTTGGCGCCTGTGGACGGGGCAAGTCCCACCGGTGGACATTATGCGTCAGGCAGTGGAGGAGGCGTTGCGCGAGGGGTAGGAAGGCTACCCACCCACGTATGAAGGCTTGGCTATTCCAGCGGTGAGACACGCCCGCGACGGCTGACCTGGTACCGCCGCACGCGCGTGTCCTCCAACTCGAAGACGAAGGGGCTTACCGTGCGCTTGAATCCATCGCGGCGGTCGATCACGCTGGTGAGGTAAAGGCGATCTTTGGCGCGCGTCATGCCCACGTAGAAGACGCGACGTTCCTCGTTGTACGCGAATTCGTCGTCGCGCGTGGACCACAGGGGCAGGTACCCCTCCTCCAGCCCAATGATGAAGACCACAGGGAACTCCGTGCCCTTGGCGTTGTGCAACGTCATCAGGGTCACGGCGTCCGCATTGGGATCGAGTTCGTCCACCGCGGTGCGCAGGGCCTCGTAGTCCAGAAAGCCCTCGAGCGTGGGCTCCCCACCCGCGCGCAGGTAGCGATCCACATGGGCCAGGAAGTGGGCCCGCCACGCGGCCCACGTTTCATCCTCAGGATCGGGCGCGGGCTCCTCCTCGCTGAGGCGGTGCAAAAACTCGATGGCCCGCCACTGAAGGGTCTCGTCCAGAGCGGCCACGAGGGCATCGGCCCAGGGCTGGCGGGGAAAACGCCGCACGACGCGGCGGGCCGCGTCCATAAGCGCGGCCAGTTCGTCCACCAGGGGCGCGGCCGCCTCCAACAGCCCCAGGGCGACGAGGGGCAATGCCTGGGGCAGGGCCTCCCGCGCGCGGCGGCCGCGCGAGTCCTCCAGTAAACGGTGGTACACGCGCGCGGTGAGCGCCACGTCCTCCCCTGCACGGTGGCTTTGCACGGTGGGAACGCCGAGCACCGCGGCCATGTGTTCCAGGGTGTGACGTCGCTCGGTGGGGAAGAGGCGCCGCGCCATCTCCAGCGTGTCCACCGTCGGGTTGGTCAGGCCCCGATCCAGGTGGGTGCCCAGCGCGCGGTCGAGAAAGCGGTGGTCGAACTGGCGCACGTTGTGGCCCACGAGTGTGGCCGTGTCCACATAGTCGAGGAAGCGGGGGAGCACCTCGGCCAAGGTGGGCGCGTGGGCCACATCGTCCCAGGTGATGCCGTGCACGCGCGTGGCCGCTTTGGGGATGTAGCGCCTGTTCGCGGGGCGCACCAGCGTGTAGAACGGCTCTCCCACGGGTTCCTCACCCCGATAACGCTGGGCCGCAATCTCCAAAATGTCATCCCGTCGCGGGTCGGTGCCCGTCGTTTCCAGGTCGTACACCACGTACTCGTCGCGCCCCGCGGGTTCCAGGGCGACGAGCACGTCTGTGGCTATGCGCCAGGCCACCACGCTGAGAGGATAGGTCATGTTGCCCGTTGAATGGGGGGTGATACACAGCGATGAGTCAGGTGCAGCGGTCTTCCCCTTCCCGCCCACGATGACGTGGAAGGCCGCGTCATCGTCAGGTAGGGTGCTGCTGACGGGGACGGCGAGCACTTCGCGCAGGGTGAGCAACAGGATGTGGCGCGCGGCCCAGGCGTCGAGCGAGGCGCGGGCGGTTTCGTCCAGGGTGATATGGATGGCCCGTCCCGCGCGCACGGCATCGGCCAGCGCGCGCCCCGCCTCGTCGAAGCGGACGCCCAACTGGAACCCCCGCAGCAGGTCGTGTTCCGCCTGGGTGAAGGGGGAACGCCGCCGTTCCAGGAAGTCGAAGACACGGTTGACGAGGGTGGGCAGGGGGATGTCGGGAACCGCGGCGCTCAAGTCGGCCAGCGCGTCGCGGAAGCGTCGCAACTGATAGCGGGACAACGGCCCCAACGCGGGGAAATCCTCGGGGTGACGGGCGACGTGTCCCAGGGTTACGTCCGCGGCGCGGGCCAGGTGTTCGATGTGGGACTGGGTGGGTTCGTCGAGCAAGGCGGTAGGGAAGTGCAACGCCTGAACGTAGTCGTATTCGGTGGGGGTGTGGAGCAGTGCCAGGTAGCGCACCAGGTCGCGCAGCGCGTCGTGCTCGAATGCATCCCGCGGCTTGATGCGCTGGACGGGAATGCCCGCCTGGAGCAGATGT
>JALWHQ010000328.1 GCA_026983525.1 Anaerolineae bacterium
CCCATCCAACCCAACCCCACCCCGCGCGCGCGTCACCTTGCAGGTCTCGTTCGCGGCCAACCTGAGTGTGGTCGTCCCCGAGTTGACCCAAGCATTCGAGGCGAAAACCGGCATCAAAGTCACCCCCGTGGTCAGCAGTTCCGGCAACCTGGCCCGACAGATCGCCAACGGCGCGCCCTTTGACGTCTTCGTGTCCGCGGACGAGGGGTATGTGGACGACCTCATCGCCCAGGGGCACATCGACGCGCAGAGCAAACACGTATACGCGTTCGGCCGCCTGGTGCTGGTTGTCTCCAAGAAATCGGGGGTGCGAGTGACCACCGTGGCCGGCCTTGCCGCACCGGAGGTCAAGCGCATCGCCATCGCCAACCCTGAGCACGCGCCTTACGGCCGCGCGGCCAAGCAAGCCATGGAACGGGCCGGCATCTGGCCGCTGGTGGAAGAGCGGGTGGTCTTTGGTGAAACGGTGCGCCAGGCACTCCAATTTGTGCAGTCGAACAACGCGATGGCCGGCGTGGTGGCGTACAGCATCGCCAATGTGCCCGAGGTGGATGTGTTTCCGGTACGCGAGGATCTGTACGATCCCATCGCCCAGGCTGTGGGTATTGTAGCCCGCACTCAACACCCCCAGGCCGCGCAGGAGTTTGTGGCCTTCCTCACCGGCCCTGAGGGGCGCGCCATTCTTTCACGGTACGGCTACCTCTTTCCTGAGGGAGAACAATGACCCTGGCCCCCCTGTGGCTCTCGCTGCGTGTGGCGGCCACCGCGACCCTGCTGGCGCTTCTTGTGGGCCTTCCCCTCGCTTACCTCCTTGCCCGGGGTCGTCATCCTTTCCTCAACGTGCTCGACGCGTTCACCAACCTTCCTCTGGTCCTTCCCCCAACCGTGCTCGGTTATTACCTGCTCGTTGTCTTCGGCTACAACTCACCCGTCGGCAAATTCTTGGACGCCCTCGGCATGCCCCTGGTGTTCACCTGGCGCGGGGCCGTCCTGGCTGCGTGGACGGTTTCCCTGCCCCTGTTCCTGCAGGCTGCCAGCGCGGCCTTTGTCAGCGTGGAACCCGAACTGGAGGACGTGGCCCGTACCCTGGGCGAGTCGGAGTGGCGGATTTTCTGGCGCGTGACCCTGCCCTTGGCCTGGCCGGGCATCCTTGCCGGAACGCTCACCGCGTTCGCCCGGGCGCTGGGCGATTTTGGCGCCACCCTCATGGTGGCCGGGAACATACCGGGCCGCACGCAGACCATGGCCATCGCCATCTACGATGCGGTTCAGGCGGGAGATCAGGCGCGCGCGAACCTGCTGGTAGCCATCCTCACCCTGAGCGCGCTGGTGCTCCTCATCAGCATCCGCCACATGAGCCGCATCGTGCAAAGGGCCACATTTCGATGAAGGCAATAGGGGCTACAGAGGACACCATGGTCGAGGTCTTCCTTCGCCACAGGTTTCCCCACACGACACTGGACATCTCATTCCAGGCAGGGGTGGAAATCGTCGTGCTCTTTGGGCCCTCGGGGGTGGGCAAATCCCTCACCGTGCGCACCATTGCCGGCCTTTTTACGCCTGAGACCGGGTACGTGCGAGTAAACGGTGAGGTGTGGCTGGATACGGAGCACGGCATCAACCTGCGCCCCCAAGTTCGACGGGTTGGGTATGTTCCTCAACGTTATGGACTTTTTCCACATCTTTCGGTTGCTGGGAATATAGCCTTTGGCCTACGCGAAATACCGCGCCCCGAACGAGAACACCGTCTCCACGCTATGATTGACCTCATGCAGTTACACGGTCTTGAACATCGCTATCCACACGAACTTTCCGGTGGGCAGCAGCAACGCGTGGCCTTAGCCCGCGCCCTCGTCATTGAACCTCGCATCCTCCTGCTGGATGAAGCCCTCAGCGCGCTGGACCCCCTGCTGCGCGAGGAACTCCAGGATGCAGTACGGCTCATCCAACGCCACTATCAAATTCCGGTGATACTCATCACCCACGACCTGCAAGAAGCGTACACCCTGGCGGACAAATTGGTCGTGCTGCAGGAGGGCCGGGTCGTCCAGATAGGAACCCAAGAGGACGTCTTCCGTCGTCCGGCCACGCCGCAGGTGGCACGTGCGGTGGGGATGCGGAACATCTACACGGGCACGGTTGTGGGCCATACCCTGGATTCCACCGAGGTGACCTGGGCGGGCGGGTCCCTTCTTGTGCCGCGCATTTCCCGGCCGCGGGGTGCCACCATCACGTTCGGCATCCGTCCCGAGGATGTGCTCTTCGTGCGCGAACAGCGCCCCCTGCGCCAAACGCACAACATCGTGGACGTGATCGTGGAGGAGGAGCACCCCACCGGCTTCGACCACCTGGTGCGGATGCGGCTGGTTCAGGACACGGGGGTAGTGCTATGGGCGCGACTGCCGCGCATCATCTTGCAGAACCTGGGTGTTCGCCCGGGCCAACGGCGGCGTGTCCTCCTGCGCCAGCGTGCCCTCCACGTCTTCGCAGGGGAGACGTGAGACACCGCGCGAGGAGAGCAGCCCCCGTACTTCAAGGCCCGCGCTATGGCGTGATGGGCAGGAGCACCGAACTTTGCCCCGTGTCCGCAACCTTCAAGCGCGGAAAGCCCGGCCGGGACGCATCGTACACCCCCACCTCCAGGATCAGCCCGCCCTCCGGCATGTCGGCGGGTAACGTCAGGTCATATCGGTCCTGAATCACCTCCCCGGCTATCCATCCATCGGTGGGACAGCCGCCGCGACACGGGATGTGGTCCTCCTGGGCCAGGATACGCCCGTCAGGCCCCAGCAGGTGCACAAAGGCTGTGTAGGAAACGTCCACCTCCTGCACCGATTGCCAGGTGAGGGTAATCGGCACGCGTGCGCCGGGGCGAAAGGCCTCGGGTGTGGTGTCCACTCCCACCAACCGGAGCGCGTCGCCAAAGACGGCCCCGACGGGATACCTTACCCGGGGAACTTCGAACACGCGCTGGGAGGGGCGGATGTCGACTTCGGCGATGGACTGAACGTGCTGGACGTCTGTCCCGGCCGGCTTCACCCGCGCGGCCAACGTCCAGGTTCCTGGGGGCACATCCCGCGACACCCGAAAGCGCACCTGGGAGAACAACCAGGCCCCGCTCGGCCAAGCCTTGTCCTGCCCCTCACGTGCGCTCAACGATTTCTCCACCAGGGGATAGTGCTCCTGCCTGTTTAGAAGCACCAGCGAGAAAACGTCGTCCTCCCGAGGGGCGCGGGACAGGCGCCAACGCAACTGGGCGTACACGCGTTGGCCGGGCTCCCAGGGTGGAGTGGGCCACAGCCGCACGGCATCCAACGTGGGCAGATCGGTCATCACGTAAGAAAGGGTGTAGGTCACAACATTTACGGCCGCGCTCGTCGGCGGCAACGGGGGGAAGCCCGGCTCCTGACCCTCCACAGCGGTCAGGGGGCGTGGAGCATTCACGATTAGCCCCGGGAGTAAGGCATCCTTCCCGGCAGGATTTCCCGCTGCGTCGAGCATATCCAAGCCATTGGGCTGAGCGTCACTGTACAGGCGAACGCGCAGGGTGTACGTCCCTGCTGGCGCCCCGTCAACGAGGGGCAAAGGGTGTAAGCCCAAGATCACCTTGCCCACCTGCCAGCGCGTGGTGGGATACATGTACGGGCCGGGACGGGCGTCGGCCTGCCCCCAGAAGAACCCATCCTCATCCCACACTTCGAGGTGCAACCGCAGATCCTCGTTTATCTTC
>JALWHQ010000329.1 GCA_026983525.1 Anaerolineae bacterium
GGGTAGGGCCGCTGGGCGCGCTGCCCTTGCGCACCCGCACCATGTGGAACCAGTTGTCGCCGTCGCCGCGGGAATCCAGGTAGAAGTCCGCGCCCCCATCCAGGTTGTTGGCGAACCGACCATCGGTAATGACGAAGGTCACTTGGGTCCAGGAACCGCCGCCAATACCCGCCGGAGGAGGATCGTCGTTTTGCACATAGGGCACACTGCTCCCTTGAGGGATGGCGGCCTTCTTCCCCGAATATGAATCATACCAGAGGGCCCAAGTGTCACCCCCATCGTTGAGGTAGGTGACCGTAATAGTAATAGGCGTTCCCGGTGGGGGACTGGTCAGGTATCGGTCATCTATCTTGAAGAACATGTACGGGTTGCCACTTCCTTCGTCCGTCCGTCGGGTCGTCCATGATTCCTTCGTTTGTGGCAAGTTGGGGTTGACCGGATTCGTATTGTAATCCGGGTAGGCTTTGGAGGGATCGCCCATCCACTGCACGGGTTCTTTGACGGTCGGATTATCGTTATCATCCCACACGATGACGTTGGCAAACCCTGTTTCGGGAACAGACTTTCCTCCGGGGATGGAACGGTCGTGATAGAGCCAGTAAGCGTGGTCGCCGTACTGGGGATACATGTACCCATAGGCTGGGTTCAATTGGATGCTGGTCGTCAGGTAGTTGGGATTAGGGCAGGGGAACCAGGGGCCGCGGTGGTCGCGGAGGGCGACGAAGGCCTCGGGTGCGTCGTAGGGTGTACGGCCCAGATAAGCCCGCCAGGGCTTGATGACGTTGATCACGTCCCAACGGGGGCTGTTCCAAATCGGGCGGCCGTAACTGTCCGTGTGGACGTAGATATCTCGGTTTAGGCGCAGGATGTTGACGTGTTTCCCCAGCGCATCCAAAATCGACCAGTACACTTGAATTTCATTCTCACACCCCATCCAGTCCCAATATCCTTCCATGGCCGTGGGGAAGTTGTAGTTGGGATTTCCCTTGTCGTTCATGGGGCCATGGAGAGGAAACACATCGAACCATCCCCGTCCGTTGGGTTTGTAAGCCTCCAGCCACTGGGGATACATTTGGTTGAACGAAAGTCCCACTGGAGGGTTCAGGCTGTTGGCGTAATCCAGGATGGGTTGCTTGTCGTCGCCATTCCAGTTTGAACCTGCAAGTTGTATGAAGAGTGTTTGATCCGGGAAGAGATTGCGGTAAGTGAGGGTTACTTCCTGGACGAAGTTAATCCATACTTCAACGGGCTCATCACAGGGAGGGTTCCACTGTTCACAGAAAAGGGTTTTGGTGTTGAGGTCATTCTGGATTTCTTGTCGTAGTAGGGATTTGAGGTCGTTGGCCCACCAATCGACCGCGTAGTTTTCTCCATAGAGTCCAATGCCAATGGCGATGAATTCCACCGCGGGATGATTGGCGTAACGGGCCGCAAAATCGCTTAACATTCGGAAATAGTTTGACCGGTAAGCATCGCTCCAGTAACGGGGGAAGTACCAGCGACCATTGACACACCCCCAGTTACTGGGATTTGCTGCACAGAGCCAGGGTCCCGCGTCCACCACCGCGCCGGGAATGTAATGGGGGTTGGCCGGATCCCAGAGATAACTGGGGATGGCCTTGATGCCCCCGGCCGCCCAGCCGTTGTATGTGGTAAAGAGGAAGCCGACTTTCTCCCCTTTGGCCGCGACCTGGTTGAGGGCCCGGTCGAGCCGTCCCCAGTAATAGTCTCCCGGCGTTGGGGATTCGATATCCGCCCAGTTTACCGTTATCAAATCCCCATCAACTCCCCACCCCGTCTTGTTCGGGCTGGAGAAACCGGGCAGATAGAGGCCCGTAACGTAAATACCGCCCGGTTGTGGGGTCGCGGCAGCTGCTTGTGAGCCTTCTGGTTCATTGCCCGCGCCGTATGTCGGCAAGGCGATGGCTATAGTTAATACCACAAAGGCAAGGAGTGCCATAGGGAGAGTATATTGGGGAATGACTCGCCGCATGATGCCCTTCCTTAACCGAATTTCACTTACATCCATAAAGGATATGCCGATTGTTTCTGCTTTATCGCCCCAAATACTTCCTAAACCTCAGCCTGCTCCGTTGCCTGTGAGAATCATGGGGATAGTTTGCAGGATGATTTCGATGTCCAACCAGAAGGAGAGATTTTCTATGTACTGAATGTCTAGTTCCACGATTTCGTCGAAGCGTAGACGACTGCGCCCGCGTACTTGGGGCAATCCGGTGAGGCCAGGGAGCACCTCCAGGCGTCGCTTGTGCCAGGTTTTGTAGTACTCCAACTCGTACCACATGTTGGGGCGAGGCCCCACCAGACTCATGTCCCCTTTGATGACGTTGATCAACTGGGGAAGTTCGTCCAGACTGGTACGGCGTAAGAAGCGGCCCACGCGTGTAATGTTAATGTCGTCCATAGGGGGCTTGTAGATGCGGTCTTCGTCGTCCATGTCGTCGATGGGCGCGATTTTCCCTTGAATGAAATCGCGTGCGAATTCACGGTGGCTGCGAGTGTGGTCGACATCGGCCCGCATGGAGCGAAATTTGTAGAAATTGAAGATTTTGCCATCCTTTCCCAAGCGCTTTTGTACGTGGAGTACTGGGCCGGGAGAATCCAGTTTAATGGCGATGGCAATGATGACCATGAGGGGGAACAAGACGATAAGGGCTAGGGTCGCGAATACCAAGTCAAAGACGCGTTTGAAGTATCGTTGGTAAAGGCCCGGTTTTGGGCGCAGAACGGGTTCTGGAGCTACCCAAACACGATGTTGGATGTAGGACCGCGTCTGTAAAGGCGATGCGAGCCTCATTCCGCCTTCCATTTCTCTTCCCCCTTTTGGGTCTCTATGTACAAGACGATCTATCATGGCCTGTGGTTATGGTGATAGGACAATTTCCCCAATAGTTGGAGAACACTTATCTTCTGTAAGAGATAATCAGTTCGGGATGTCGTGGAAGGGAACGGTGCTCGCGTGATGCGAACCGGTACTCAACGTGTCCCGCGCCCTCTCCTCGCAACATGAAGCCATAATTGGGTTTGTCCAAGTAAAGCCAAGCGTACACTATTTTTGTGACATCCAATTCTACCCAATCCACTTGGGCGTTGACGTCCACACCATCGGCCGGGAGGGGGAAGTAATCCACACCTGCTTGTCCTCCCGCCTCACCCCAGGGTTTGCCGCTTTCCCGGTAGTGCCATGTGGCTTCCTGTTCCTCCCAAGGCACCAGCATACGATAAACGTACAATGTCATCGGGTTGGGATTGCTCTGGAAGAAGCGGTTTAGCCGTAATACGGCCCTTTCCACCTGTGCCCCGGCGGGCAGTGTCGGAATATCAAAGTATACGAGTCCTACCATGACGCCCTTCGTCCGCACACTGACCCATTCCAAATCCCCAAAGGGTCCCATGGAGCCATTTAAAGGCCAGGCACTGATAAAGGTATCCCGCGCCTTGTCGAAGCCATCTGTCCCAGGCTTTAGTGTGATGGTGTACACGTTCGTTTCCCTGGGGGGATGTCGTTCCCAGACCGACGGGATGTAGTTCGGGTAATATGGCAATGGTGTCGGGGTGGGGGTAGGTGTGGGCGATGATGTGGGCGTAGCCGTGGGCGATGGAGTCGCTGTTGGCGTCGGCGTCATTGTGGGTGTAGGGGTAGGGGTGGCGAAAGGGCCCAGGGGACACTCCACGTTTAAGGTGTATGCCCCAGCATCTCCGTT
>JALWHQ010000330.1 GCA_026983525.1 Anaerolineae bacterium
GGGGGTGAGGGAAGGTGAAGGGGTATATGTTGGCGTCCCCGTTGGTGTGACGGTCGGGGAAGGGGTAGTCGTGGGTGTCGATGTGGGCGTGGGTGAAGGCCCGGGCGTGGGCGTGGCCGTCGACGTAGGGGTCGGGGTTGGCGTTGGCGGGAAACGAGGGTCGAGCTCGAAAACGGGTACAACCACGACCTTCAATCCCACGGGGCGTCCTAAGATGGCGCTGACCTTATCCTGTAAGGTTACCACATCCGAATAGCGCAACGTGCCCCTCGTCTGCACCTGAACCTCAAGGCGAATTTCCCCCTGCTCCCCTTTTTCCCACGTGTATCCCACAAGGCGCGCCCCTTCCAATTCCGTCACTCCCTCATGGACTGCTGCCGCTATGTCCTGTTGCAAGCGCGCCTGAGAGACTTCCTCATGCGTGAGCCAGGCCAAAGGGACGAAAATCAACATGAAGAGCAAGAGGATGCCCATGACGCCACGCCAGAACACCCGCAGGTGCTGGCTGGCCCACACCGAAATCATGGGGGGGCGAAATCCCACCAGAAGGAAAATGAGGCCGCCCGCACCGGCTATGGAGATCATGTTCGTGAAGTAGAGGAGCAGCGCGCCCGCGGCCGCGCGCCATTCCCCAAGGGCGAGCGCGATGCCGGTGGTCGAAAGGGGAGGAACCAGGGCCACAGCAATCGCCACGCCCGCCAGCGCCTCCTGGACATCTCGACGACTAATGGCATATCCGCCTGCCAGACCGGAAGCAACGGCCACCCCCAAATCAAGAAGCGTGGGACGAGAACGCGCCAGCAGTTCCGGCGTCATTTGGGCCAGGGGGTCGAACATCGCTACGATGGCGCTGAGCCCAATGGTCAACACGGCACCCTGCACGACTCGGATGATGGCCATGCGAACCAGCCTTGCGTTCCCCACGGTGACCCCTAAACCGATGGCAAGAATGGCGGACATAAGGGGAGCCACGAGCATGGCACCTATGATGACCGCCGGACTGTTGAGGAGCAACCCAAAGGCGGCGATCATCGCGGCCAGGGCCATGCGCACGGTGAAGTCCAAATCGGCCCGGGTGCTCTCCAGCAATCGACGGGAGAGGGCCAGCCGCTCCTGTTCGGACA
This sequence comes from Anaerolineae bacterium, assembly GCA_026983525.1. Lineage (GTDB taxonomy): Bacteria > Chloroflexota > Anaerolineae > JAADDB01 > JAADDB01 > S141-23. The sequence goes on from JALWHQ010000330.1 coordinate 1,125, forward strand.
GGTTGGGAATCAGTGCATCGGCCCAGGCGAAGAAGCGCCGTGCGTACTCGATGTGCCGTGCCCCCTTGCGTTTGGCAATCACTACCGGAATGGGGGAGCGCTCGGCCAGGCGACGCGGCACATCCCCGGTCACCACTCGTTGCCAGATGCTCTCTTCGGGCGCGCCCACAAAAAGAAGGTCGTACCCTTCCTTTGCCTCTTGCAGAATCCCCTGTACAGGGCCGCGCGCTTCCACCACGCGCGTCACGAACACGGGGGAGCCGGCCAAGTCTCCCAAGGAGGATTGGAAGCGCTCTTCAGGGGAGAGGTCATCCTTGCGCCCGGGCACGCGCACGTAGAGCAGCACGACCTCGCCTCCCCGCTCCTGAACGATGGCATGGGCCGTGCGCACGGCCAGGGGAACGTTGGGCCCACCCGCGGTGGGGATAAGGATGCGCACCGGGCCATCTCCGGGCACTTCGCCCCGCACCACAAGCACATCACACGGGGGCGATTCCAGGAAGGCATCGAGCACGGCCCCCAAGGGCGCGCCGGGATGCGCCGGACTCTTTCTTGACCAACGCAGAAGAATGAGGAACGGCTTGAGGGTCGAGACCTGTTCGCGCAAAGCAGCGGGGACGTTGTAACCCGTTACGATGTCCCCGTCCGCGTCCACGCCGTGGGCGCGAGCGAGGGCAATCGCCTGTCCGATGATGTCCTGGGGAGCGTTGCCGGGCCGGGCGGTGAAGCGCGGCCGCGCCACGTGGACAAAGTACACGCGGGCGCTCTTCTGCCGCGCCAGGGGAATCCATATCCCGGCCAGAAGGGATGCGTCCTCTTCGGTTTCCAAGGGCACAAGCAAGGTGAGCGGAGATGCCACTTATTCCTTCACCTGTTGCTGGAGTTTGTACAGCATGTTCAACGCTTCCAGGGGGGTCATCTGGTTGATGTCCAGGGAACGGATGACCTCCAGGACCGGGTGTTCCTCCACGAAGAGAGGCAATTGGACGGCCTCGGGCTCGCGGCCGCGCTTGCGGGGGGTGGGCGCGGGCGCGGCGCCGTTCGTCTCCAGGTCGCTCATGATCTCGCGAGCGCGCTGCACGACCTGGCGGGGCAGGCCCGCGAGTTCGGCCACGTGCACGCCGTAGGACTTGTCCGCGCCGCCGGGGACGATCTTGTGCAGGAAGATGACCTTGTCCCCCTCCTCGGCCACGTCCACGCGGAAGTTGCGCACGCCGGGCAGGTGGTCGGCCAGTTGGGTGAGTTCGTGGTAATGGGTGGCGAACAGGGTGCGGCACCGGAGCCGCGGGTGGTTGTGGATGTACTCCACGATGGCCCAGGCGATGGCCATGCCGTCGTAGGTGCTCGTGCCCCGCCCCACCTCGTCCAGCACCACCAGGGACTTGCTCGTGGCGTGGTGAAGGATGTTCGCGGTCTCCAGCATCTCCACCATGAAGGTGGACTGCCCGCGATGGATTTCGTCCCCCGCGCCGATGCGGGTGAAGATGCGGTCCACAATGCCGACGTGCGCCTCCTCCGCGGGCACAAAGGAGCCGATTTGGGCCATAAGTGTAATTAAAGCCACCTGACGAAGGTAAGTACTTTTACCAGCCATGTTGGGACCCGTTAAAATATGAATGGGCGCGTCGGGGGTGATGTGGGTGTCGTTGGGGATGAAGGGCGCGTCCTGGGTGAGTTCGACCACAGGGTGGCGTCCGGCGCGGATGTGGATCTCGCGGTCGTCCGCGAGGCGCGGGCGCACGTAGTTGTTCGCCACCGCGACCTCGGCCAGGGCCAGGGCCACGTCCAACTCGGCGATGGCGCGCGCGGTCTCCAAAAGGCGGTGCGCGTGCTGGGCCACCTGGGCCACTACCTCGCGGAAGAGCCGCGTCTCCAGTTCCACGATGCGCTCCTGCGCGTTGAGCACCAGGGACTCGTACTCCTTCAACTCGGGGGTGATGAAGCGCTCCGCGTTGACCAGGGTCTGCTTGCGCACGTAATCGTCGGGCACCAGGTGCAGGTTGGGCTTGGTGACCTCGATGTAGTAGCCGAAGACCTTGTTGTAGCCAACCTTCAGGTTCTTGATGCCCGTGCGCTCCCGCTCGCGGCGTTCCAGGTTGGCGATCCAGGCCTTGCCCTCGGTGGCCGCTTTGCGGGTGGCGTCCAGTTCCTCGGAGAAACCGGCCGCGATGAGGCCGGGATGTCCCGTGGTGGCGGGGGGCTCCTCCGCGATGGCGCGGACGAGGAGGTCGTGCACATCCTCGCACGCGTCCAGCCGTTGCAGCACTTCGGCCAGGGGGTGGTCCGCGCCCAGGCCCATGACCACCTCGGCCACCAGGTCGCGCAGCGCGGGCAGGCGACCCAGGGCCTCGCGCAGGCCCACCAGGTCGCGCGGCTGGGCCGCGCCCTGGAGCACGCGGTTCGTCCAGCGTTCCAGGTCGCCCAGGCCGCGCAGCAGGTCGCGCGCCTCCGCGCGGCGCAGACCGTCCTCGTACCACGCTTCCACCAGGTCCAGCCGCCGCTCGATGGGCGGGATGTCCACCAGCGGCTGGAGGAGCCACTTGCGCAGGAGCCGCCCGC
>JALWHQ010000331.1 GCA_026983525.1 Anaerolineae bacterium
AGGCCAAAGGAGTAGAGAAGCAACTGGGTGATTTCGGGGTACTCCTTGCCCTTGCGGATGTGCTCGTTCATCATGCCCTGCCGCGTGTCCCTGCTCAGCAAGTACCACTCCGCGGTCTTGACGAAGGGGTAGACGATGAGATAGGGCTTGCGTTCGTCCGTCAGCGGGTCGAGTTCCTGGGGCGAGCGACGACCGCGGGTGTAGACGGAGGGCTTGGTGATGCCCCACAGGGTGAGGGTGGGGGAAAGCAGGGGGCGCACGGCCGCGGTTGCCTGCGCGTAGGCCGTGAAGAAGGCCTTGGGCGCGCCTGGCTCCTCGGCCTTCAATGCCGTCCAGACCAGGATGTCCGCATCACCGCGCGTGGGGAACACCTGGTAGAGATGCACGACCTCCGCGGCCTGGCGCAGCACGGCCAGCCAGTCGCTCACGACCTTCTGTTGTTCCTCAGCCGTCAATTGCCAGTACTCGGGTTGGAACCGATAGAGTGCGAAGTGATTCAGCGTTCGTTCGCTCATATTGCCTCCCAATCGTGATTAAAGTGCAAAGTGCAAAGTGAAAAGTGAAAATGGGCGTGTCTTCACTCTTCACTTTGTACTCTGCACTTTGTACTTGCCTTTCACTTCAGCCAGCGCGCGGCATCCTTGGCAAAGTAGGTGAGTATCAGATCCGCGCCCGCGCGCTTGATCGCGGTGAGAATCTCCAACGCCACTGCCCGCTCGTCGAGCCAGCCCTTGCGGGCCGCGGCCTTCACCATGCTGTACTCGCCGCTGACGTTGTACGCGGCCACGGGCACGGGGAAAGTTTCCCGCACCTGGCGGATGACGTCCAGGTAGGCCAGCGCGGGTTTGACCATGACGATGTCCGCGCCCTCCTGGATGTCTAGGATCACTTCTCGCAGGGCCTCGCGCGCGTTGGCGGGGTTCATCTGGTAGCCGCGGCGGTCGCCGAACTGGGGCGGGCTTTGCGCGGCGTCGCGGAAGGGGCCGTAGAAGTTGCTGGCGTACTTGGCCGCGTAGGCCATGATGGGGATGTGGGAGAAACCTGCCCCGTCCAGCGCGCGGCGAATCGCAGCCACCTGGCCGTCCATCATGCCGCTGGGCGCGACCATGTCCGCGCCTGCCTCCGCGTGGGAGACGGCCACCCGCCCGAAAATCTCGATGGTCTCGTCGTTAGCCACTTCGTGGTCGTGGATGATGCCGCAGTGCCCGTGGTCGGTGTACTCGCACATGCACACATCCGTGATCACCACCACCTCGGGGTTCACGCGCTTGATCTCCCGCACGGCCTGTTGCACGATGCCGTAAGTGTCGAAATTTTCGTAGCCAATGGGATCTTTACTGGCGGGCAGGCCAAAGAGAATGACCGCGGGAATGCCCAGCGCGCTAATCTCCTCGATTTCGGGGGCCAGTTGGTCGATCGAAAGGTGGTAGACCCCAGGCATAGATAGCACTTCCCTGCGTACGTTGTGGCCGTGTACCACAAAGAGGGGGTAGATGAAGTCCGCAGGGGAAAGGCGCGTTTCCTCCACCATGCGGCGCAGCGCGGGCGTCCGCCGCAGCCGCCGCATACGGACGGTAGGGAAGGCGCCCAGGCGTTCGGCGATGGATTGTTCTATCAGCATCGGTGCCTCCTGTAGTCAAGTTCAAATTGCAAATTGCAAAGTGCAGAGTTCTCCCGTTTTCACTTTTCACTTTGCAATCTGCACCTCTCCTAAGCGCGCCACTTGTGCGATAAGCCCGTCGACAGTGTATTCCTCCGCCACAGCGTGCACGGGCAGTCCCGCTTCCCGCGCGGCGCGGGCGGTGATGGGGCCAATGCACACGACGCGCGTGCCTTCGGGCAAGGAACGCCCCCGTAGGGCAGCGACGAATCCCTGCACGGTGGACGGGCTGGTAAAGGCGACGATGTCCACCTCGGGTGGGGGCGCGTCGGGCGGCGCGATGACGGTGCGGTAGGCGACGACTTCGTCCACGTGAGCGCCGCGCACCCGCAGTTCCTCGCGCAGGGTGGGCCGCGCCCTGTCCGCGCGGGCCAGCAAAAAGCGCTGGCCACGCACCTCCCCCAGCGCGTCGGCTAAGCCCTCGGCCACGAACTCCTCGGGCACCAGCGCGGGCTCGACCCCGCGAGCGCGCAGGGCCGCGGCCGTGGCAGGGCCTATGACCGCCACCTTCACTCCCTCGGGGAGCGTGAGGTTCAGCGCAGCCAGCCGTTCCCACACAAAGCGCACGCCGTTGGCCGACGTGAGCACGAGCCAGTCGTACGCGCCCGCAGCCAGCCGACGCAAGGCCGTGTCCAGCGCGTCCCACGTCTCGGGCGGCGCGATGCGGATGGTGGGATACAGCACGGGCTCGAAGCCTGCCGCGCGCAGGCGCTCGGCCAGCCCCGCGGCCTGTTCGGGCGCGCGGAGAACCAAAACGGTTACAGGTTGATAGTTAAAGGTTGAAGATTGATCGGGGGACGACTCGGAAGCGCCACCATTGTCCTGGCGAGTCCACTTCCAACCTTCAACCTTTAACCCGTAACCTGTAACCCCCTTTGTAACCCTCTCCGCCAGCGCGCGCCCCAGCGCCGCCGCCTCCTCTGGGGACGCGTCCCCTTCCACGCGGATGGGGGTGCCGTCGTCGGTGACGAAGAGGCCGCGCAGGAAGAGGCGGCCGTCCCTGACCTGACCCAGCGCGGCGACGGGCTTGGCGCAGCCCCCGCCCAGGCCCGCGAGAAAGGCACGCTCCGCGGTGACGGCCGCGCGCGTGGACGCGTCGTCCAGCGGCGCCAGGAGTTCCAGCACGCGCGCGTCCCCCGCCCGACACTGGACGCCCAGCGCGCCCTGTCCAGGCGCGGGGAGCATCACGTCGAAGGGGAGCACCTGGGTGATGTGCGCGTCCAGGCCCAGGCGCATCACGCCCGCGCGGGCCAGCACCACCGCGTCATAGGGACCGTCGGAGTCGAGCCCCTTGCGCACGCGCGTGTCCACGTTGCCGCGCAGGGGCATGATGCGCGCGTCAGGGCGGGCCAGGCGCACCTGCGCGGCGCGGCGGTTGCTGCTCGTGCCGATGACAGGGTGAGGCGGCAGCGCGTCGAGCGGGAGCCCGTGTTTGGAAATGAGCACGTCGTGGGGGTCCTCCCGCGGGGTGATGGCGCCAATGGTCAGGTCGGGGGGCAGGTCAGTGGGCAGATCCTTGAGCGAGTGGACCGCGATGTCGATGTCGCCCGCACGGAGCGCGATCTCCAGTTCCGCGGTGAATAGGCCCTTGCCGCCAATCTCGGGGAGCGCTTTGCGCAGTTCGCGGTCCCCGCGCGTGGTAAAGGTCACCAGTTCGACCTGGAGGTCGGGCCATCGTTTTTCTAACTCAGCCTGCACATGTTGGGCCTGCCAGAGGGCCAACTTGCTGGCCCGTGTGCCCACGCGCAGGGTGCGCACCATGTGTGTTCCTCCAGAAATATCAGTAAATCTGAGAAATACTACGTAAAAGTATAGGCTCCTCCCTCGAAGTATGCAAATGATCTGGATCATGTTGGCGAACGCTCGGTGGTTAGCAGTTGGCAGGTAGCAAGTGGTCAGTGGCTAACCGCCCAGGCGACTAGCCAACTGGGCGACCGCTTGACTGCTTGACTACTCGACTGCCCCACTACTTTGCCGACGATAATGACAGTCGGGGGCCGCACGTTGGCCGCCCGCGCG
>JALWHQ010000332.1 GCA_026983525.1 Anaerolineae bacterium
GGTTGGGCGTAGTTGACCCCACCCTGACTTCACTTATTCCCATTGGGAGCATGATGATTGCCAACGCGATGAACACAAGCGCGCTGGCCCTGGAGCGGTTCCAGGCGGAAGTAAAAGGACATGTGGGGCAGATCGAGGCGTATCTGGCATTAGGAGCCGATCCTACCACCGCGGTAGCCCCCTACGTGCGCGCGGCCGTACAGGCGAGTCTAATCCCCAAAGTGGACACCATGCGCGCGCTGGGCATTGTATGGATCCCTGGTGTGATGACAGGAATGTTGCTGGCGGGCAGTCATCCCGTTCACGCGGCCCTGTATCAGTTCGTCATCGTGGGGATGATCTTTGCTGTGGGCGCGCTGGCCTCCCTTATCAGCGTGCTGTTCATCAGTAGACGAATTTTCTCCTCAGCCGTTCAATTGGTGTTAAGGTAATCTTCTTCACTATCCAGGGGAGAAAAGAAAAAAGGCCAGAATTTCTCCCTTATTTCTCCCAACCTTCTAATTTCCGCATTAAAGGGTAAATTCTTCTGCCAAAGTACGCTCCACTTCCTCTTGGGGAACATCAAAAACGTCGTTTGTAGGCGGAAGAGGATCTTTGTAGAAAAAGTCAGGAAGGCGATCGTGGGCCGCGGTGAATCCTGCCGCGCGGTTGAAGGCAAGTTCCGTCTGCACAGTGTACCAGCCCAGATGAAGAAGGCTGGCCATGCTCCACTCACCACCTGTCTGTGCCCGCAGCAAATCCTCTACTAACGACGGGTCCTGCAAGATTGGACCGCGGGAAAACCAGCACAGCCCCATGCTATCAAAGGCTGCTGCCAGTTGTTGCAAGTAACGGGATAGCATCACCTGATGGTCGGGGCGGGTGGTATCGATGGGACCAACGCCGGGGAGCACGGTGTTGGGCAGCGCGTTGCCCGCGGTGTGATCCGCACCCATAGGGGAGGTGGCGTAAGTTACACCTGTTCCCTTGAAACGACGCGGGTCGTATGCGGCCATGCCTTGACCCTTAACCGCAGGTACGCGCTCGACCCCAAAGGCGCGCCCTGTGAGCACCGCACCTCCTCCCAATACCCGCCCCAACGGAGTTCCCTTTTGTATTTCCTCGACAAGATGGATGGCACCATCCCCATCGCCAAAGGAGATGATCCCCGCTTCCATGGCCACACCTAATGTCACCCCTACCTCAATCGTGTCCAACGCATAGTCATCGCAACGCTGAGCAATTTCAGCGATTATATCCAGATCACCGATACCCAGATTGGCCCCATTCATTATGATAGTCTCGAACTCAAACCCACGCACAGGTTCCTTATCCTCACCGCGTGGGTAGATGTTAGAACACCGAATCACACACCCAGGCATACATGTATGGGTAGGTTTACCCGCTCGCGCCAGAATGATCTCTCGTAGATGCTCGCCGCTTATGGCATCCACAGCCTCGAACTGGCCTGCGTGGAAATTACGCGTGGGCAGCCCACCGATTAGGTTGATCGGATGAACGATGGCCGCAGTACCATAGGTAGGTAGAGATTTACCGGTGACGGGGTGGCCGAGAAGGGCTTTGGCATAACGCCGTCGGGCCGCGTTCAAATCGACGGCTGCTGCAGGACGGGCAAGATCGGCAGTGGCGGCGATAACGATGGCCTTCAACCCCTTACTGCCCATGACCGCACCCAGGCCCCCGCGAGCCGCGTGCCGGGATGGCTTGCCGTCCACGTCAGTCACGCCGATGTTCGCCACATTCATGCGTCGTTCCCCCGCGCTGCCGATGACCAGCACCGCGTGGCGAGGGCCGAATCGATCCAATAAACGTTCGGTGGCCGCGTACGTCTCCAAGCCCACGATGTCGTCCGCGGGAAGAAGTTCGGCCCGATCGGGCCCCAGATAGAGAATGTGCCAACCTGCGGGCGCGCGACCCTCCACAATCACAGCCTTGACACCTAAGCCGGCCAGCGCGTCCGCGGCCGTGCCGCCCACATTGCTCTCCTTGATGCCACCGGTAAGAGGGCTCTTCGCGCCCACGGAAAGACGGCCCGCGCTGGAGGCCTTACTGCCGCCGAGGATACCGGGCGCGAGGACAAGTTTGTTGTACTCGGACAAAGGATGACAGGTCGGCGGTACCTCCGCGGCAACAATGGTCGAGGTCAAAGCGCGGCCGCCCAGGTTGCGCCACGCCTCGGGAACGGGTTGGCGTACAATCGTGCCCCGTGTCATGTCCACCCGATAGATCATGGTTCGTTCTCCCTGCTTTGTCGTCATGTGTCGTGCGTCATACGTCGTGCGTTGTGCGTCGTGCGTGATGCGTTGGCCTCTCTATGGTTCCAAAATGACCTTGATGGCCTGGCGGTTCTTGATGAGTTCCAGTGCCTTGCTCATCTCAGCAAGAGGCAGGACGTGGGTAACGATGCCATCCGTGCGTACGATGCCCCGGCGGAGCAGTTCAATGCTGGCCTCAAGGTCATCCCAGTTGTAGCAAAAGGAGCCCTTAATCTGCAGTTCGTGCCGCACGAGAGGATCCAGGTGAATGGTAGTGGGCTGATGGAATATGCCAACAAGCAGGATATGTGCGCCGCGCGCGGCCACTCGCAACAGATCAGGCATGACTGCAGGGTTGCCAGTAGCCTCAATAATTATGTTAGCCATGCGTCCGCCCGTCACCTCGGCCACTGCTTGGGCTACATCACCCTGGCGGGTGCTAAAGACATGGGTCGCGCCCAAGTTGTGGGCCACTTGCAGTCGCTCGGGGCTCCGCCCCACCATCATGAGGACGCGGGGCGAGTGCACGGCCACGGCCTGCAGTGCGTAGAGTCCGATAGGGCCCGGGCCAAAGATGACCACTCGGTCCTCGGGGTTGATGCGCAGGCGGCGAATGCCCCGGTACGACGACGCAACAGGATCCGCGCTGGCTCCTGCGACGAAGCTCATGTCCTCGGGCAGGCGGTGTAGGGTAGAGGCGGGCGCGCGTAAATATTCCGCGTATCCTCCGTCCACGTGGATGCCCAGTTCCCGAATGTTGGGACAGAGAGACTCGTCCCCTCGCCGGCAGTACTCGCAAGTCCCACAGCCCACTACCAGCCCCACCACTACCCGATCCCCTACCTGCCAACCTTCGACGCCTGGCCCCACCTCGTCGATGATCCCGGCGATCTCGTGGCCGGGGATGAGAGGGTAGGGCACAGACCGAATACCGTCGAAAATGGGGATGTCGGTGCCGCAAATGCCCACAGCCTTCACACGTACGATGACCGTGCCCGGTAGTGGACGTGGTCGCGGAACATCACGCAGAGCAAAACCGGCCCCAGGACCTTCCTTCACAACGGCAAGCATTCCGCACCTCGATAAGAAATGGACGTCGTCATTTCCACGTATGCCGGCGCAGAATGTCGAGGATAACATCCACACCCTTATCCGCCTGCTCCTGGGTGATGATAAGGGGCGGTGCAATGCGCAAGGTACTGGCACCGCACTTGGTCATCACCACGCCCGCGTCGCCAATTTCCTTGATAATGGGCTTGATCAAGTCTTTCGCGGGGGTACCATCAGGTTGAACGAGTTCTACGCCCACCATGAGTCCCTTCCCTCGCACATCGCCAATGAGGGGGATCTCCTGCTGGGCCTGGCGGAATCGAGCCTGGATGTGGTTGCCTACACGGGTGGCGTTTTCCATCAGATGC
>JALWHQ010000333.1 GCA_026983525.1 Anaerolineae bacterium
AGCGTCGGTTGCGGGTCAGAAGGGGCGCTGGTTGAAGATTCGCGTTACAGACACAATTACAGGCCGCGCGCGCGTGAACGTCCGGGTTCCCCTGGCTATCGTTCGAGGGGCCCTCAAGTTAGGAGGACGGGTGAACGTGGTCAGTCAGCACGTCGATCAGGAGATCCTTCAAGCCCTTGAGAAAGCGCTGGTGAACGGCACCACGGGGAAGTTCATTGACGTCGTGGATGAAGAAGGCAGGGAGCGCGTGGAAATCTTCATCGAGTGAGAGGAGGGGCGGGCAACGGCCAGGCCCGTTGCCCGCCCAGGCCTTTGGAATCACTCAGGTAAGGGCGGTTCAAAACGACCATCGATTGCTGTCCATCCAGCATCGACGAAGAGTACTGTACCCGTAACGTAACTGCTGGCGTCTGATGCCAAGTAGATGACGGCACCGACGATTTCGTGGGGCTGGGCCCATCGTTTGAAGACGTTGCGCTCTGCATAGGCCCGATACCAATCTGGGTGCTGCTTGATCTGCTCCGTGAGCGGAGTTTCCACTACGCCAGGGGCAATGGCATTGGCCCGCACGCCTTTTGGGCCTAACTCAGCGGCCAGGGCCCGGAGCATTTGAACGACCCCTGCTTTGGTCGCCGCGTAAACACCTTGGCCTGGCTCTACAACGAGCGAGCGAATGCTGGAAAACACAATGATGCTTCCTCGTCCTTGTTCTGCCATGACTTTGCCCACTTCTCGTAAGAGGAAGAAAGTGCCCCGCAAATTGAGGTTGACGACGCGGTCGAATTCGTCATCGGTGATGTTTAGCAACGGTTTGCGCACGTTGATGCTGGGAGTGGCGACCAGGATGTCCACAGGGCCGATACGCTCGACCAGAGCGCGCACGCTGTCCGACTGAGTGATGTCTACATGGTGGGCTTCGACTTGGTACCCGGCTGTTTGTATGTTCTTAGCCGTATCCTCGGCCGCGTCCAAACGCACGTCCGCGCAGAAAACATGGGCGCCAAAATTTGCCAATCCCTCGGCGCTGGCCTGTCCAATGCCGCTGCCCGCGCCGACAACCAGGGCCTTCCGGCCTGTGAGGTCGAAAAGAGAGCGATAGTCAATCATTTGGGTATCTCCTGTAAGGGGTTAGGCTAACTCGGGGATGATTAGCCCATAGCCACCATCACGGCGGCGGTAGAGGACGTTAACGCTGTCGGTGTTTACGTTGTAGAAGACGAAGAAGTCGTGCCCTAATAGTTCCATTTGTTCGATGGCTTCCCACTCGTCCATCGGAATCATCTCAAAACGTTTGATACGGCGAATCTCCGGTGGAAAGTCCTCTACGGCTGTAGCCGCCTCTTCGATTTGCTGGAGGGCTACTTCTTCCTGTCGGGCCCGACGCTCTTGGCTGCGAGGACGTACATTTTGCCAATACTTGCCCTTGAAACGTTCGATTTGACGCTCGATGGTGTCAAGCACGGTGTCGAAAGCCGCGTAAATGTCCGCGTCGCGCTCTTCGGCGCGCAGAATACGGCCATTACTTGTGTAGAGGGTAATCTGAGCGGAGTGGCGCTGCGTGGCATTGCGTGTGGGTTCCATGCTCAATTCTACCCGGGCTTCAACTAAATTGGGGAGGTAACGAGAGAGGCGCTGCACCTTTTTTTCCACGTATTCCCGAAGGCGTTCACTGTGGGGGATGTCCCGGGTTCGGATGGTAATGTCCATGGTTGGCCCTCCTTTTGATTTGCAGGATGCCTTTCTCGCTTGATTCTACCCTGAACACGGCGTCGTGTCAACAGGTCTGTTGTGGCCGAGAGGTTAAGTCTGATCGAATTAGAATAGGATGTGTTGGCGGACCCAACTAATATTTGGTTCATCCATAAATGTTCTATAGAGTCGTTGCACAATAGGCGAGAAAGAAGGATAATACACCACCTCAACATCGTGAAGGCGAGGGGAGAAGGGATGATCAGGTATAGTGATCTGAAGAGCTGTTCCGAGGCTCTGAGAGCCCTTACGGGCCTGAGTCGTGAGGAATTCGAAGACCTGTACGAGCGCTTCTTGAAAAGTAAATGGAAAGGATGCCCCCGAAACTGAAACGTCTTCGCCCGACCCTGTGGCGGTCCTGCCACGAGAAGAGTGCACCAGTAGCCAGAAGGAGCAACAAACTGACACGGTAGCGCAATGCAGGATGCAGGTAGGCCAGTCCGCCTACAGAAATGCTCTCCGGGGGTGATAAGGATTGTTCGGTTCACAACGGATGACCGTATACTGTCCTCCCAACACACGCCGAACCAGCCATTCACACCAGGGCTCAATCGGTTCACGGAGAACATCCATCTCCTCCAGCGAAAAGTAACCGGCGTTGTCTGTTTCAATCCCATCGGCAACAGGTTTCCCCTCAACGTGGCGGCACAAAAACACAACCCCTAACCACCCAACCTCAGGAAGGTTCTGAATGCCAAGCAGACCTTCAATCTCAGCCTGGATGCCGCTTTCCTCGTAGGTCTCACGCAATGCTGCGTCTTCTGGCGATTCCTTGCTATCCACGACTCCCCACGGGATACTCCACTGCCCGGCCAGCGGGTGCCCCTTGGCCTGCCGGACCAACAGTACCCTCCTTCCTTGCAAAACGACAGTACCGACACACACAACCTTTTGAGGTGGCCATTCCCCTGATGTGCTGCGGGTCTCCCTATCTCTTTTCATTTCTCATTGCCCAGTTTCTCACGCCCTCTTGAAGTAATTGCTATCCTTGTATCAGGTTCTTCTGTGCTCGCTTCAACATTGCTTCCGTCAGGTCTACAGCGAACAGCTTCCCTCCCTTAGTTAGCCTGCCCTGTTGGTTACAAAGGCATCACATGACCACCACCAACATACACCAACTGGCCGGTCACCCAGCGTGCCTGCTCCGAAGCCAGAAAGACGATGACATCGGCAACATCTTCCGGCTGCCCCACCCGACGAAGGGGAATCTCCGCACTCAACTTCTCCTCCATCTCCGGCGTGATGTATCCCGTTTGCACCGGCCCCGGTGCAACCACGTTGACCGTTATCCCATACGGCCCCAGTTCAATCGCTGCCGCACGACTGTAACTCTCCATCGCATGCTTGCTCGCACCGTAGGACACTTCGCCAGGGAAGGCGGATGCCCCATCCGTGCTCACGTTGATAATCCGGCCCCACGTCGCATCGCGGCGCAAAAACCGGCGCGCATATTCGGCCATCATCAGGGCTACAGCACGGCTGTTCACAGCAAAGTTGTGGTCATGACTCTCCGCGGAGACCGTCGAGACAAAACGGTTCATGACGGCTTCTGTCCCCGAGGGCACGAAGGTGTCCCCTGCCCAGGCCGCCGCATTGTTGACCAGCACATCTACAGGCCCAAACACTGCTTCCACCTGGTCGAACAGTTTGGGAATATTCTCCGGATTGGAAAGATCGGCCTCCCACGCTGCGGCTTGCTCGCCTCTTTGACGAATCGCTTCCAGAATCTCGTCCGCCGTTTTGCCCTGCTGGGCCTGGTAGAAGGCTAATCCAGGGCCGCGTACTCCTTCTGCCCCAGAGTGGGCATTCGGGGGGCGAAAGAAGTGAATGAATACGCGTGCACCTTGGGCAGCAAAGGCCTTCGCCGTAGCCGCGCCGATGCCGTAGGGGTTATTTGCTCCTGTGATGAGAACGACCTTGCCATTCAATCCGGGATTAATCATAGGCCTTTCGCCTCATGGGGGATGGCGTACCGGCGCTGGCCCCGTTTTGTTTTACCCGCTGTTGGCGTGTATTATAGGCGACCTGGTCGCGCGCGCCAATTTTGCACCCTCACGTTAGCACTTGTTGTCTTCGGTCCGACCCGCCACCATCAACCGGCGCCTCACCGCGCTCAAGCGCTTCCTCGCCTAAGCCGTGCGGGAGGGGTACGCGCGCACCAACCCCAGCGCCAGCCCAGGGCGCTCACCGAGAAGGAAGTGCGGCGGCTCCTGCGTGTGGTGCACGCGGCGGGAAATCCAGCATTGGAGGATTTGACGGAGTGGATATCACGAAAGGGTGAGATGAATTCAGGGACGAGCAGGAAGATACGCTTGAGTGCGAAGAGGTTATATTTCATGTGCACTCTTGCTGCAAAAACTGTCCTTTGGTACAGGTCAAGACTGTACCAAGGGACGTGGAACTCGCGTTCCAATTTCCCTATAGTCACTATGTGATTGCGTTTGTTCTGGGCCGTATGCAATCACCTCGCCCTTCAAGGAACCCCCAACATGCACAATTTGCAGAAGAAATTCGACATTTGCGAAGGGAGACCATGTCACAAGAAGCCTATCTCGTCGAGAATCTGGTCAAAATCTATCCCAAGAACAACGTGCGGGCCAACGATGGCATCTCCCTGGACATCCGTTGGGGGGAAATTCTGGGCCTCCTGGGACCCAACGGCGCAGGCAAGACCACCCTGGTCAAACAACTGGTCGGCCTGTTGAAACCCACGGAAGGCCGCATATGGCTTGACGGACATGACGTAGTGAAGAATCCCGACATTGTGCCTCACTATGTGGCCTACCAGGGGCAGAAGATGCCCCTGTTGGTCGATATCACGCCCCGGGAGGCCATCTACTACACAGGACGATTGCGCGGACTCTCCCCACGCGCGGCCCGCGTCCAGACCGACGAGTTCATCGAGCGCCTGGGGCTGCACGACTTCGCGCGGCGCCCTATGGCCAAACTTTCGGGGGGCCAGCAGCGCCTGGCGCACATCGCCATGACCCTTGTCGGCAACCGGCCCATCCTCATCCTGGACGAACCCACCTCCGGCCTCGACCCCGAGCACCGCCGTCTGGTATGGGACCTCTTGCTGGAATCCCAGAAGCAGAAGGGCACGACCATCCTCCTCATCACCCACAATGTCCTCGAAGCGGAACAGGTGGTCGAACGGGTAGGCATCGTCGACCACGGCCGACTCCTGGCCCTGGACTACGTGGGCGTGTTGAAACAGCAGGTGGACCAGCGCATTCGCCTGGAGGTTACCGCCAAGCCGGGACACGAAAAGGCCCTTGCAGACGCGTTGCACTCATTTGAAAGTGTCAGGCGCATCAACGACCTGCGGTTTCGCATCTACCTGCAGAAATCCGACGTCTCCCACGCGGTGAGGCACATCCTGTCCGACGCCATCATGGGGTGGATCAACGATTATCGAGTGGTTCCCCCTACCCTGGAGGACGTCTACTTCCACTTCGGTGGCAAGGAGGTGAGCGTTGAGTCCTGAGCGTTCCCACATCCCGGGCTCCCGTTTTCGGAGCTCTCTCCGGGATTTCTTCCTGCTCACGTGGTGGCAACTCCTCAACGCGCGCGCCACGGCCCTTTTAGGGCTCCTCCTGTTCAGTGTTTTCCCTTTGGGGCTCCTGATGTTCCTCTTCTTCCTGGGCCGCGACATGTCCGAGCGTACCCGCCAGTACATCCTCATCGGCAACCTGGTCTACGCCTTTGCCATGAACGGGATGCTGGCCGTCGGACAGGAGGTAGGATGGCACAAAGAGAACGCGGGGTTTGACTTCTATGCCACCCTACCTATTTCGAAGCACGCGCTTCTTCTCTCCTTTCTGACCCGCGCCGTTTTGGCAACTTTCATCCCTGGGATTCTCATCATGTTGCTCGCTCGCCTTTTCTTCCAGGTTTCTTTGCCCTTCTCCCCCCTGCTCCTTCCCCTTCTCGTGCTCACCGCCTACTCCATGGTCGGTGCAGGCGCGCTCATCGGCCTCTACGCGCCGGACACTCGCGCCGCGGTTTATGCTACCCAGTTCATGGCCCTTCTCGTCGCCTATTTCTCCCCCCTCATGGTCCCCAAGGAGCACCTCCCTGCCCCCTTGCAATGGACATCTATGATATTGCCCACCACCTATGCGGCCGAAGCCTGGCGACTGCTGAGCCGGGTGGAAATCGGGGGGGACCCATCTCGCCTGATGCTGGATTTTGTGGTCCTTGTCGAGTTTGTGTTTATCTCCTTCGCGCTTATCGAGTACAAGTTTGACTGGAGAAAGTGAGGATTAGGAAGCTATGGCTATCCCCCAACAGGTCACGATTGTCCTGAACGAAGTCACCAAAGTTTACCAGAGTGGGGAAGATGAACTCGTTGCATTGGATAAGGTCAGCCTGCGTGTAGACCCTGGTGAGTTCGTTGCAGTCGTGGGCAAATCGGGCAGTGGCAAGTCCACGCTCATCAACATGATCACGGGCATCGACCATCCCACCGAGGGAGAGGTGTGGGTAGGTGATACCCCTATTCACACCCTGGGAGAAAGCGCGCTCGCGCGGTGGCGCAGCCACAACGTAGGTATCGTCTTCCAGTTCTTCCAACTCCTGCCCACTCTCACCGCGGTGGAAAACGTCATGCTGCCCATGGACTTCAACGGCCGCGTCCCGCGGCGTCAGCGGTTCGGGCGGGCCATGTCCTTGCTGACACAGGTGGGCCTGGCCGATCACGCCCACAAACTACCCTCGGAACTCTCGGGTGGCCAACAACAGCGGGTGGCGATTGCTCGCGCCCTGGCCAACGATCCCCCCCTTATCGTAGCCGACGAGCCTACAGGCAACCTGGATTCTCATACCGCGGCCGACATGTTCGCGCTTTTTGAGGCCCTTGTGGATGAGGGCAAGACCATCCTGGTGGTCACCCACGACCCTGACCTAGCCCGACGGGCCCATCGGGTCATCACCATAGCGGACGGGAGGATTGTGGACGATGGACGATAGCGGGTAGACCGTTGTCCATCGTCTATCGTCCATCGTTATCTCATTACAGGAGTACGCTCATGCAAAGGAGATACCTGCTGCTTGTTGCATCGTTCTTCATCGTCACCATCTTCGGCGCTGGATGCAGTAGCGTTGCGTCGAGTGGCATGGCTTCCCAACCCCAGGCCACAGCCGTTCCTCCCGTGACGTCAGAATCCGCCATCGTAGTGGACGGTATCCTGCTGCCGGCGCGGCGAGCGCTCCTCACTGCGCCCACAGGTGGCCAGGTGATAAAGGTGAACGTTACGCCGGGGCAGGCCGTAGCTGTGGGAGATGTACTCGTCCGCCTGGACGACGCGGCCGCGCGAGCGGCCCTGGCCGAAGCCCAGGCGCGCGTAGCGCGGGCCCGCGCCTACCTGGAAAAACTCCAAGCTGGCCCCCGGGCTGAGGAAATCCAGGTCGCTCAGGCCACGATCGACGTGGCTCGGGCCCAATTGGCTAAACTCCAGCGCGGCCCCTCTCCCGCAGAGATTGCCGCCGCGCGGGCTGAGGTGGCCGAAGCTCGGGCTGTCCTGGAAAAACTGAAACAAGGCCCCAATCCTTACGATATCGCGGCTGCAAAAGCGGAACTGGCCAACGCGCGCGCAGCCCTGGAACAGGCGCAGGCCGCTTACGACCGCGTGAAATACATGCCCGACGTAGGCGCTCGCCCCGAAGCCCTGCAACTTCAGCGGGCAACCAACGCGTACAAAACGGCCGAAGCGCGCTTGAAAGCGTTGCAACAAGGCCCTGCAGACGCGGATGTGGCCGCGGCCCAGGCGCGACTGGACGCGGCTCAAGCCCGCCTGAAGGCCCTACAGGCAGGCCCCGCGGCTGAGGACATCGCCGTGGCAAAGGCCAAACTGAACCAGGCCGAAGCCCAACTCGCGCTCACTCAAGCGTTCCCGCGGCCCGAGGATGTCCGCTTGGCCCAGGCAGATGTGGCCATGGCCGAGGCCGCCGCACAGCAGGCCGAAATCGCTCTGCAACAGACCGAATTGCGAGCGCCATTTGCTGGCCTCGTGGGCGATATTCGCGTGCAGGAAGGCATGTATATTTCGCCAGGCAGCCCCCTCATGCGCGTGGGCGACACCAGCGCCTGGTTGGTACAAACGACCAACCTCTCCGAACTGGATGTGGTCAACATCCGGGTTGGGGATTCTGTCACCCTCAGCTTTGACGCGATTCCCGACCTGGAAATGCAAGGGCGTGTCGTGGCTATCGACCCGGTGGGCAGGAACAACAACGGCGACGTTCTGTACACCGTTTACATCCAGGTGGATGGAAACGATGAGCGCCTGTACTGGGGCATGAACACGGCCGTTCGCTTCCGGGGGGAGCCATAATGGGCGTGTTGTGGCGCAAACTGTGGCGTGATCTCTGGCAAACCAAAACGCGGACAGCCCTGGTCGTGCTCTCCACCGCGGTGGGCCTCATCGCCGTGGGCCTTTCCTTGGGCTTGGCCGAAACCATGATCACGCGCATGACTGCCAGTCATCGCGCCTCCCACCCGCCCCACCTCATGTTCTGGGCCCAGGACAAGGGCTTCAACACCTCCATCTGTCAGGCCATCGAGAGCCTGCCCGACGTGCGCACCTGCCAGACTTCGGGCGAGTTCACCATCCGCTGGAAGCGGCCGGGCGACCCTTACTGGCGCAGTGGTAGTCTCCAGACGATCCGAAACGTTCGCTACCAGCGGATGCACATCGTCACTCTGCTCGATGGTGCCTGGCCCAAAAGGCACACCGTGGCCGTAGAGCGCCAGACGGCTCGTTACCTTCACCTGAAACCGGGCACGACCATTCTGGTGGAGGTCAACGGACGCCCTCGCCCCGTCCCCATCACCGGCGTTGTGCGAGATCCTCTGGTTTTCCCGCCCCAATTCGGCGGCACCCCCACCTTCGTGGCATCCCCGCACGTCGCGGCCTGGCTAACCGGGGCCAAGAAGGACAACGTGCTCACAGTGCAGTTAACCCAGTTTGAGCGGGAGCGCGCCCGGCGGGTAGGAGACACAATCAAGAATCGCCTGCAGCGCTCAGGTATTCAGATCGCAGGCCCCTGGATTCTGGATCCCAACCGCCACTTCATTCAGGACCAGGTGGACACCCTGATGCGCATCCTCCTCATTCTGAGTGCGCTCTCCCTGGGGCTTAGCGTGTTCCTCATCATCAACACCATGAACGCCATCATCGTGCAGCAAATGTGGCAGATTGGGGTATTGAAGGTGCTGGGCGCGCGACGCCGTCACATCCTCTTTCACTACCTCTCCGTCGCGGTGATCTATGGTGTGATGGCTGCCTTGGTAGCCGTACCTCTCGCGGCAGTGGGCACGCATCTCTTGGCCGCTTACCTACTGGATTTCATCAACATCTCCACAGGCCCATTTGTGGTGCGCCCCAGGGTAATGCTCATTCAGGTGCTCACAGGGATCATGGTGCCCATCTTGGGCGCGCTGTTGCCCGTGCTGGGTGGGATACGAATCACCGTGCAGGAATCCCTGCGCACGCGTGGCATTGGGGGGCACTTTGGGAAAGGATGGTTCGACCGCGTGCTGGTACATATTCGCTTTCTCTCGCGGCCTATCCTGTTAAGCCTGCGCAACACGTTCCGCCGCAAGGTGCGCATCACCCTGACGCTGCTGGCCCTCACGTTCGGGGGTGTCATCTTCATCATGGTGACGACGGTGGGCAACTCCCTGAACCAGACGCTGGACGACGTGCTGCGCGAGTATGGGGGGGATGTTTGGGTGGTGACAGCATCCCCCTACAGGGTTGAACGACTCGTGACGCTTGTGCAGCAGGATCCTGCGGTCGCCTACGCGGAAGTGTGGCGGCGTGTGCCTGCGACGTTGCTCGCCCCCAACGGTGAGAAGAAGCGCATTGGCCTGCGCGGGATGCCCGTGCCCTCGCGAATATTCGGCGCGCGCGTGGTGGCAGGACGCGCCCTCCTGCCAGGGGAAGGGCGTGCAATCCTCTTGAACGAGAAGATCGCGCGTGAGGAAGGAATCCGGGTGGGGGATGAGGTGACGGTCGTCATAGGCAACAGGGAGAGCACGTGGACGGTGGTAGGGTTGGTGTACAGCGTGCAGAATAATCACATGGAGAGTTTCGTTCCTCTGGACGCGCTGGGGCGCACCCTGGGAAGTGTGAGGCACGGGGAACGGGTGTACATTTCCCTCAAGGATGAGGCGCGCGCGAACGCGGACATGGTGGCCCGACGTTTGCGTCAGCGCCTTGAGGACGCGGGCATTCACGTGGTGAGAGCGGGCACGGCCCAGGACGCGCAGCAAGCAGGACGCAACCAGTTCAACATCCTCGTTTACACCCTACTGGTGATGTCGGTGTTGGCTGCCATAGTGGGGAGCGTGGGGCTCGGGGGTGCGCTTTCCATCAGTGTGGTTGAACGGCGGCGTGAAATTGGCGTGTTGCGAGCTATCGGCGCTCATAATCGAGCCCTCATGTCCCTCTTCGTGTGGGAAGGATTGGTTGTGGGGATCACTTCCTGGTTTATCGCAGCACCTTTGAGCGTGCCCCTGAGTTGGGTGTTCTCTCGACAGGTCGGGAATTTAATGGGAGTACCTATGAACTTCCACTATTCGAACGTGGCCTTAATAGGATGGTTGGGTATCGTCATCTTCGTCGCCGCTCTGGCAAGCCTGCTGCCTGCCTGGCAGGCGACTCGGATCACCGTGCGCGAAGCATTGGCGTATGAATAGCGGGAAGCCAAAGCCTGAAAGGCGGGGAACGCCATGGAAGAGATCCGTTTCTTGCTGGTAGATGACCACGTCAATGTTCGCTTGGCGTTACGGCGGCTTATATCCACATTGCCACGTGGGAAAGTGGTGGCAGAAGCAGGGAACGGAGATGATGCCTTGCGCCTTGTTTCCTCGCATCGGCCCCACATCGTGCTCATGGACATCGTCATGCCCGTTATGGATGGATTGCAGGCTGCAGAACAGATGAAGCGCCTCTATCCCGACCTCCACATTGTCCTTTACACCGGACATCCCAAAGAGCGCTTTCAGCAAAGGGCGCGCGGGCTGGGTATTGACGCTATATACACGAAAGAGGGTCTGACCATCTCCGAATTGCAACGCCTCGTCAGCCGGTGGTTCAGATCCTCGTCCAAAATGTAGATTTGTCGGTCAACTCACCGATGTGTTATACACGGATTGCAGTGTGTATTTCCTCAATGGCGCTAGGGAAGTAACGGGCTAACGGAACGGATGTCCGACTTGGATGGCGGTGAGACATGTGGACAACGCAACGCCGGTTGAGTATGTATTTTGTCGCCTACCTTTTGGTGGCTCTCCTCACTTTGGCCCTCCTTGTGTATGCCAGCGTGCGCACGCTGCAGGCGGTTTACTTCGTGCGTTCTGCTCCACGGGCCCTGAGCACATTGGATGCTCTCCCACTCCCGGTTGCCCTCGTATTCTGGGCCACATCCTTAAGCGTGTGGATTTTTCATCACCGCCATCGGACAACGCAACTCTTCTTCCTCACCAGCCAGATGATCGCTGCCCTCTTAGCGCTGAACACGATGCCTGCTTCTGCTCTTGCGGATACGCCCTGGCGTACGGTGCTCTTCTGGCTGCTTTTCATCGCTGTTGCCCCTCTGGCCCTCCATTTCTTTACGCTGTTTCCCTATCAAACCCCGACGGCACTGCGACGCTACCTCTTGGCCCCCGCCTACGGCATGGCCCTCCTCCTGATTTTGATGTTCTTACTCACTCATTGGACATCTCCAACATATAGAAGGTTGTTCGGGGAACTTAGCCGTGTGTATGTAGCCGTCACCTTCGTCGTCGCCCTGTTCGTCGCGTTTCGACGTTGGAAAGGCGCGACACCTCGGGCACTCCGATACCGGCGCCTGTTAGCTATGGGGGTGATATTGGGGATTACCCCTGCTCTCTTCCTCTCTTTTATTCCTGAAATTGTCCTGGGCATCCGCTTGGTGGAGTACCCGTGGACACTCTTATTTCTCGTGGCCCTTCCCCTAACGTATGCCTTTGCACTGCGGACGGGAAAATTAGGTCAGGTAGATTGGGTGCTCTCCCGAACGTTGGCCCATTTGGTCCTTTCCGGGATGTTCTTGCTGATATACCTGGTGTTGTTCTTGTGGTTGGACAACCGCTTTTCCTTTATGCGGGAAACGTCCCCTTTAGTGGTTGCCGGGTTGGCTGTTGTTGCTGCGGCTTTCTTCTCACCTGCTCGACGCGCCCTCCTGTACCTCGCGGACAGGTTTCTGTACGGCGGATGGTATGATTATCGAGCGACATTGCAAGAGCTGAGCCAGCGACTCAGAGGGATTATTCGCCTAGACGATCTGGCCAACTTGCTGGTGGATCGATTGCGCCAGGTGCTGCGTTTACAAGGTGCGCTCTTCTTACTGAACAACGGCGACCACCT
Organism: Anaerolineae bacterium; assembly: GCA_026983525.1. Classification (GTDB taxonomy): domain Bacteria; phylum Chloroflexota; class Anaerolineae; order JAADDB01; family JAADDB01; genus S141-23. The sequence goes on from JALWHQ010000333.1 coordinate 12,147, forward strand.
TGTGCCCGTACGGGCTGCCGGCGTGCTCGACGGACAATCCCTCCTTCCTTTGCCCTCCGATGGTCCCGTGGGAACGTTCCTGGTGCGTGCGGGACGCCCTATAACCTCCTTGCAGATTCGCCAGGCGCTGAGAACGACCTCCCTCTCGCCAGACGAGAGCGCATGGTTAGACCTCCCTGATGTCGCATTGTGGTTGCCCCTGGTGCGCGGAAAGCGGTTGGAAGGGCTTCTCCTGTTGGGCAGGCGGAGTAGCGGCGACCCGCTGGAGCCGGAGGATGTGCGTTTGTTGGATATTGTAGTCGCCCACGCGGCGACAGCAGTGGAGAACATCCGGCTGGTGGAGAGCCTGCAAGATCGGGTTGAGGAAGTGAAGCAACTCTACACCCAGTTGGCTCAGGCCCGAGAGGAGGAGCGCAAACACCTGGCCCGAGAATTGCACGATGTCGTCCTCCAGGATGTGATCAACGCTTACGTTTCCCTGGATCAAGTGCTTGCGACAACCGAGGCCATGGATACCGAGCACCTGCGTTGGGCCCACGACCAAATCTTGCGTTCCATCCGCACGTTGAGGCGTCTTTGCACGGAACTACGTCCTCCCGCGTTGGACATTACAGACCTGCGCTCGGCCATCGAAGGTCTGGTGGACGATATACGTCGTGAAAGTGGGCTGGCGATTTCACTTGCTTTCCCCGAGGGAGGATATCAAGCATTGGACGGCTTGCCTGACACCGTCAGTGTCACCTTATATCGAGTTCTGCAAGAAGCGCTAAGCAATGTGCGCCGCCACGCGCAAGCCCGTCACATCTATGTGCGGGTAAGTAAAGGGCCGGAGTGGATTGGTTTGGAGGTCGAGGACGATGGCCGCGGCTTTGTCGTCCCGTCCCGTCTGAGCATGTTTGTGCGGGATAAGCACTACGGACTTGCGGGATTGGAGGAGCGGGTACAAGCCGTGGGCGGTAGGATGGAAGTGTGGTCGGCCCCAAGACAAGGCACGCGCGTAAGGGTTCAGCTTCCCCTAAGGGGACATTGGATCACAGATCAATGAGGCCCTTCTCAATGGCCACGCGCACCGCATCGACGCGCGAGCGGGCCCCCAGTTTGCCCAGAATGTTTCCGACGTGGAACTTGACGGTTCGCTCGGTGACGTGGAGTTTTTCCGCAATAGCACGATTGCTTAGGCCTTGTACCATCCACGCCAGCACCTCCTGCTCGCGGGATGTGAGGGCCTCTAACGTCGGCTGGTGAGGGGAAGCATTTTGTTGCCATGTCTGTCGCAAGATGGCTGCAATCCTGCTACTCAGGGGCATCTCTCCCCTCACGACCTCTCGGACAGCGTTCACCACACGTGAAAGCATTTCTTCCTTCAGGATATACCCGTCCACACCTGCCGCGAGTAGACTGCGCACCAAAGCCAAATCTTCATATGCTGAAAAGACAATTATCTTGACAGAGGGAAATTGGGATTTAATGCGGCGTACCAAAGCACTCGTTCGCACTTCAGGTATGACAGCGTCCAAGACGACGACGTCAGGCATCTCTTGGTGTATCAAAGGCAGAAGCGTATGTCCCTCTCCTGTTTCTCCTATTACCTCCATATCCGATGCTTTGGTAATCTGCATGACCAACCCGCTTCTGACAACGGGATGATCATCAACAATAAGGACGCGAATTGATGCAGTAGTTTTGTCTGTTGTAGGAGCACGATGATAATGGAATCTGGAAGCCATGATGCCCTTGAAGATGCAAAAGTCACTACCGCACAGAAAAAAATGTGTCCGCTAGTGCCAGTTTCACTACCGTACAGAAAATTTGTTCTACGAGTCAGGTCTGAAATAAAGACATCGCTCATGGTATCCTTCTGGCGAATAGGAAAACACCATGCCCAGGAGGATGACCATGAGCGACACCTATCGCCGATATCGTGCCATAAGGACGGCCCTTTTGCAATGTTTCGGGCCCTTGAAAGGACACCAAATGCGCCATCTGAACACGCTGGTGGCTTTGATTTGTGGCCTTGTGGGCGCCCACCATGTGCACTTGAGCAAAGTCGCCGACCATGCGCCGGCCCACGGCATCCTGCAGGAGAGTCTCATCATGCGACTGCGGCGTTGGTTGCAGAATACGACCGTGACCTGGGAGACCTACATGCTGCCGGTGGCTCGGGAGTTGCTCCAGGCGCTGGCCCATGAGGCCCTGGTCTTGGTCATCGATGGCACCACCGTGGGGCGCCGCTGCATGGCGCTGATGATCAGCGTGGTCTATGGGCACCGCGCCTTGCCCCTGGCCTGGGTGGTGGAACGTCGCTCCAAGGGCCATTTTCCCGAGGCCATGCATTGTGCCCTGTTGGAGCAGGTCATTCCCCTTATCCCCCCGGAGGCTACCGTCTACATCCTCGGCGATGGGGAGTTCGATGGGATAGACTGGTTGGCTGCCATCGAGGCCCAGGG
>JALWHQ010000334.1 GCA_026983525.1 Anaerolineae bacterium
CCCCAGGAACTTGACCCGTTGGCGGACGAGCGCAAGCCCTATCTCATCGTCTACCCCTTCGTCAAGACCGCGGAGTGGTACTTGCTGAGCAGGGACGCGCGGCAAGGCATGATGAACGAGCACATCCGCAAGGGCAAGGAGTACCCCGAAATCACCCAGTTGCTTCTCTACTCCTTTGGCCTGCAAGACCAGGAATTCGTCGTCGTCTACGAGACCGACGACCTCGCCCACTTCTCGGACCTAGTGCAGTACCTGCGGGACACCGAAGCGCGCCGCTTCACCCAACGCGATACGCCAATCATCACGGCCATCCATCAACCAACACCCAATCCCTGATACCCAATACCCAATACCCGATACCTGATACCCGATATTGGGTATTGGATATCAGGTATTGGATATCAGGTATCGGGTATCAGACAACGGAGGCTGCTCATGAACATCGATTTCCACTCCGCCCCCATGCTGGTGTACTGGGAAGTGACACGGGCCTGCGACCTGGCCTGTCGGCACTGTCGGGCCGAGGCGCAGCCGCTCCGCCATCCGTTGGAACTGACCACGGAGGAAGGCTATCGGCTGCTGGAACAGTTGCGCACCTTTGGCGACCCGCCACCGCACATCGTCTTTACGGGCGGGGATCCGCTCAAGCGGCCCGACCTGTTCGACTGGCTACGCCGTTCGGTGGAGATGGGCTTTTTGACCGCCATCACGCCCAGCGGGACCTACGCGCTCACTCGAGAAGTCGTCCACCGCTTCAAGAACGTGGGCGTCTGGATGATGTCCGTGAGCGTGGACGGTTCTACCGCGGAGCGACACGACGCCATCCGCCAGGTGCCAGGCGGTTTCGCCCAGACCATCAACGCCATCCGCTGGGCCAAGGAAGTGGGGCTGCCCTTGCAAATCAACACCCTGGTGTGCGCGGAAACTTACGATGACATTCCTAACATTGGTACTCTGCTGGCCGACCTGGAAGTGGAACGCTGGAGCGTTTTCTTTCTGGTCGCGACGGGGCGGGGGAAGGTGCTTGGGGACATCACCCCCGAGCAAGCCGAGGCGTTGTTGCACTGGTTGTACGAGTTCAGCCAGGAAGCGCCCTTCGCCATCAAGACCACCGAGGCCCACCACTATCGCCGCGTGGCGTTAGAGCGCGCCCGCGCGGAGGGCAACCAGCACAAATTGAAGAGCCTGCGCCGCGGCTTTGGCATTCGCGACGGCTCGGGCGTCATGTTCATCTCCCACATCGGGGAAATCTACCCCGCGGGCTTCCTGCCCATCGTTGTCGGCAACGTGCGCACCGACAATCCCATGGACGTCTACCGCAACCACCCGCTCTTTCAGTCCTTGCGCAATCCCGACCTGTACAAGGGCAAGTGCGGGGTTTGCGAGTTTCGCCACATTTGTGGGGGCTCGCGCGCCCGCGCCTACGCCACCTACGGCGACCCGCTGGAGAGCGACCCGTTGTGCGTGTACGTGCCGCGCGCGGTGAAAGCACAAGCAGCCCCTGCGGGGGTGTGATGCGACGTAGGGAACATGCACACAACGAACCATGTGGAATTGCGAGTCTTCCAAGAACTCGCCCAAGGAATGTAGGAACTGCCCATGCACACTCGACCAATCTCCAATCTCCAATCTCCAACGCCAGAAACACACAGCCCAACAACGTCACCTTTTCTCGCCGCCTGTTGGCGACAACCTACAGACGTGACCCCCGTCTGGTTCATGCGGCAGGCGGGGCGCTACATGCCCGAGTACAGGGCCCTGCGGGAGAAATACGGCCTGCTGGAGATGATGCGCATCCCCGAGTTGGCCGCGCAGGTCACCTTGATGCCCCTGCGCCTGGGCGTGGATACGCTCATCCTCTTTGCGGACATTCTGCTGCCCCTGGTCGCGCTGGGCTTCGACCTGACCTTCGTTCCAGGCAAAGGCCCCGTGCTCGACCCGCCTCTGCGCAACGCGGACGATGTGGCCCGCTTGCGCCCTGTGAAGGTGGAGGAGGCCTTGGGGTATGTGCTGGAGACGGTGCACCTGGTGCGCGCGGCCGTGGAAGGTCGCGTGCCTCTCATCGGCTTTGCGGGCGCGCCCTTTACCCTCGCCTCCTACGCCATCGAGGGGGGAAGTTCGCGGCACTACCTGCGCACCAAGCGCCTGATGTACGAGGACCCGCAGACCTGGCACGCGTTCATGGATCGCCTGGCCGACGTGACTCTGGCCTATTTGCGCGCGCAGGTGCGCGCGGGCGCCCAGGCCATCCAGTTGTTCGACAGTTGGGTGGGCGCGCTCAGCCCCGCCGACTACAGGGCCTACGTCCTGCCCTATTCACAGCGCATTTTGGACGGGCTGGCCGACCTGGGCGTGCCGCGCATTCACTTCGGCACGGGCACCGCGGGCATGTTGCCCCTGCTGCGCGAGGCGGGCGGGGATGTTATCGGCGTGGATTGGCGCATTGACCTGGATCGGGCGTGGGCGCTGGTGGGGTACGATGTGGGCATTCAGGGCAACTTAGACCCTGTCGTGCTCCTGGCCCCGCGCGAGGTCATCGCCCGCGAGGTCCGCCGCATCCTCCGCCAGGCCAACGGTCGTCCAGGCCACATCTTCAACCTGGGTCACGGCATCCTGCCCGAAACGCCCGTGGAGAACGTGGCGTTCGTGGTGGAGATGGTACATCAAATGACGATAGACGATGGACGATAGACCATGGTCGTCCATCGTCCATCGTCTATCGTCCAAACCGAGGATGACGATGAAGCAGAAAACCGCTGTGTTACTCCTGGCCTACGGCGGGCCGTTATCGCTGGATGATGTGGAACCGTACTTGCTGGATGTGCGGGGTGGGCGGCCCACGCCCCCTGAACTGGTGGAGGAAGTGCGGCACCGCTACGCGCTCATTGGCGGCCGCTCGCCTCTGCTGGAAAATACCCGAGCGCAGGCGCGCGCGCTGGAGAACTTTCTACGCGAACAGCGGGGTATGGACGTCCCCGTGTTCGTGGGCATGCGCCACTGGCACCCGTACATTCGCGACGTCGTGCCCGAGATTGTGGCGCGCGGCGTCCGCCACCTGATCGCCATCCCTATGGCCCCCCACTATTCGCGCCTGAGCATCGGCGCCTACCGCAAGGCGCTGGATGAAGCACTGGCCCAGGTGGACAATCCGCCCGAGGTGTACTTCGTGGAACGGTGGGGCAGCCACCCGCGCTTCATCCAGGCCGTGGCGGAAAAGGTACGGGAGGGCCTGGCCCGTTTCCCCGCGGCCGCGCGCGACCAGGTGGCCGTGATTTTCACCGCGCACAGTCTGCCCCAGCGCATCGTGGAGATGGGCGATCCGTACCCTGAGGAACTGGCAGAGAGCGCGCGCCTCGTGGCCGAGGCAGTGGGCCTCTCCACCTGGCACCTCGCCTATCAGAGCGCGGGCGCGTCCAGCGTGCCTTGGCTCGGCCCCGATGTGGGCGACCTGGTGGAAGACCTGGCGCGCGCGGGCACGCGCCACGTGCTCGTCGTGCCCATCGGCTTCGTCTGCGACCACGTGGAAATCCTGTACGACATCGACATCGAACTCCGTCAGCGGGCAGAACCCCTGGGCGTTCGGGTGGAACGGACGGAATCGTTGAATGATAGCCCAGGGCTGGTGGCGACCCTGGCCGCGCTGATAGAAGAGTTAGAGG
>JALWHQ010000335.1 GCA_026983525.1 Anaerolineae bacterium
GGCCAGTCTCCTCGTTCTACCCACCTGCGAGGGGGTGGGGGTGAGGGCCGAAAGGCCGACCTGGCAAGTTTCCGAACGCTCTCTGTAACGTGTACAAGGGAGAGATTCACATGGTTCGACGGCAGGCCACCATAGAGCGGGAGACGCGAGAGACGCGCGTGCGCGTGACATTGCGCATCGATGGGCAGGGCCGCGCCGAGGTGCATACAGGCATCGGCTTCTACGACCACATGTGGACGCTGTTCGCCGCGCATGGATTGTTCGACCTGACCATCCACGCCGAGGGCGATCTGGAGGTGGATGAGCACCACACGGTGGAGGATGTGGCCATCTGTGTGGGGCAGGCGCTCCACAAGGCCCTGGGCGACCGACGGGGTATTGTGCGCACGGGCCATGCTTATGTGCCCATGGATGAGGCGCTGGCGCGCGTGGTCGTGGATTTGGGCGGGCGGCCGTATGCCGTCTTTCAGGCGGAGTGGCACACCCCGCGCGTGGGCGGGCTGGGCACCGACCTCATCTTTCACATTTTCGAGACGCTGTCCACCCACGCGCGCATGAACCTGCACGCCACTGTGCTGTACGGGCGCAGCGACCATCACCAGGTGGAGGCACTGTTCAAGGCGCTGGCGCGCGCGTTGGACATGGCCACCCGCATCGACGAGCGCCGCGAGGACATCCCCTCGACGAAAGGCATGCTCGTATAGGGGGAAGTGAAAAGTACAAAGTACAAAGTGAAAAGTGAAGAGGGATAGAACTGTATAGATTTTCACTTTGCACTGTGGAATTGATCTTCTATCGGTTGGCGGCCTTTTGCCAGTCGGCGTCCAGTTGTCGCAGCAGAGGCTGAATGACCGAGGGGGCGTCGGTCACAATGCCCAATTCCCGGTTGAAGTCCAGGGAAGTGGGGGTGAGGTTCATGGAGCCGATAAGGGCTTTCCTACGGTCAACCACGATGACCTTGGCGTGGACGCGAGGGGTATCGAGATAGCGCACGCTTCCTCCGGCTCGCCGCAAGCGCCGCACATTCCTCAACTCCGCCTCTTCGTTGTCCCGTGGCGTAGGGCGAATGAGCCGCACATCGACCCCCCGCCGCGCGGCCCGCACCAGGGCATCCACCACCTCGTCGTCCAGTAAGTCCTGATGCTCCAGGTCGAGCCGTTCGCGCGCCGCCCCGATGAGGGCGAGGATGGTTTCCCGGGCGTTGATGGGGCTCCATACCAAGGACGACGAGAGGGGAAGACGTGGGGGAACGCGTTGCCAGTCCGCCTCGAACACGGTGCGCATTTCCGCGATGTGCGCGGGATTGTAGGTGATAACCCCGTATTCCCGGTTGCGGGTGAACGAGGAGTAGGTCAAGTTCATGGTCATGATGACCCCGGCCCGGTCGTCGATGATGAGGCTCTTTTGGTGGGTGTAGCGGAAGGCGCGACTGGTGAAACGCACCTCGATGCCGGATTGTTGCAAATCTCGCGCCACGCGGCGGTTGTTCTCTCCACCCCCGAAGGGTTCTGATTCGATGAGCACCCGCACGCGCACCCCGCGCCGCGCGGTTTTCTTCAACGTGCGGATGGTGTCCCTGTCTGTGAGCAGGTAGATAGTCAGGTCGACCTCTTGCTGTGCGCTCTGCAGCAATTCAAAGAGGGGCGCGCGCCCATCGCGGGGCTGAATGAAAAGTTCCGGCGCAGGGTAGGCGACCTGGGGCGTCTCCGGTTGGCAGGCAACCACAACGAGGAGGACGCCCAGGACGAGCAGCGCGTATCCCAAAAGCCGAGTGATGCGTGATCGTTGCGCGTTCATGCAGATGTCATGACGTGGCGGATGACGTCCAGTGCTTCCTCGATGTCCCCTTCCTCGATTCCGTAATGGGTGACGGCGCGAATGCGTTGGGGGCCTGTGGGCAGCATGAGCACACCAGCCGCGCGCGCCCGTTCCGTTACCTCAGCCGCGCTCATGCCGTTCACCACATCGAAGTAGACGATGTTGGTGTGCACGAAGTCCGTCCTGATCTCGATGCCCGGGATTTGGGCCAGGCCATCGGCCAGCCGCCGCGCGTTGGCATGATCTTCCGCCAGGCGATCCACCATCTCGGTGAGGGCCACGATGCCCGCCGCGGCAATCACACCCGCCTGACGCATCCCACCCCCTAGCACTTTGCGCGCCCGCCGTGCTTCCTCGATGAATTCCTTTGTGCCGCACACTACCGAACCCACAGGCGCGCTGAGTCCCTTGCTCAGGCAAAAGGTGACGGAGTCCGCGGGCGCGACGAGGTCTTTCACGTCCACGCCGAGCGCGATGGCCGCGTTGAAAATGCGCGCGCCGTCGATGTGCAGTTTCAGCCCGTGTCGGTGGGCCACATCCGCTGCCTGCCGGATGTAATCGGGGGGAAGGGGCGCGCCGAAGCAGCGGTTGTGGGTGTTTTCCAGGATGAGCAGGCGGGAGCGAGGAAAGTGGACGTTGTTGGGGCGGATGGCTGCCTCCACCTGTTCCAGATCCAGTGTGCCGTCGACGGCGTTGGGGAGCACCCGGGGATGCACGCCCCCCACCTGGGCCATGCCGCCCTGTTCGTAGTGGTACGTGTGGGAGAGGTCACCGACGATGGCTTCGTCCCCGCGCTGGCAGTGTGCCAGAATGGAGACCAGGTTTCCCTGGGTGCCCGAGGTGACGAAAAGGGCAGCCTCCTTGCCCATCATGTCCGCGGCCATTTCCTGCAGGCGGTTCACGGTTGGGTCTTCCCCGAAGACATCATCCCCCACTTCGGCTTCCATCATGGCTTTGCGCATAGCCGGAGTGGGTTTAGTCACTGTATCAGATCGTAAGTCGATAATGCGCATGATAGGGGTCTCCTTTAGTTAAAGCAAGTGCACAGTGTAGCGCTTCTACCGCTGGTGGTTGGATATCGGGTATCAGGTATTGGAGATACGGTGTTCGGGCGGCGGGTGGTGCCCTTCTCGGGCAAGAGCCAGTGCCCAATGCCCTGTTCCCCAAATACCCGATACCCAATACCCAATACCCTCTCCACTTTGACCGCTTTCGTTCGTGTGCTGTATTGTACACGACATCGGGAGGGAAGGGGATGTTTCGGACGCTGTACGCGGTGATTTTCGACCTGGAAGGCACGCTTGCGCTTTTGGATGGGGATGAGGCAGCGCTAAGACGCTCGGGCGCTGTTGAGGCGGTGGAGTTTCTTCGCCAGCAGGGCATCGAGGTGCCCGACGAGTTTGTCGACAAATATCTGGAGGCCCTGACGTTTGCCCAACGCAAATCCGCGTTGGAGCAGGAGGAGCACCTGGCTACGGACACGCTGGTGTTCTTGCTCCAGTTTTACGGCTACGCTCATCTCGACCTGGCTTTGATTCAGGAAGCCGTAAAGCGGACGTTTGCTCCGTTGGCTCGCGCGTACGCGCTCGATGCCGAAACGAAATCGGTCTTGCGCACGTTGAAAGATCTGGGGATGCGTGTGGGGATTTTGACCAATACCCAGGATGACGCGTTCACGCGCGACGTTGTACAGCGCCTTGGCCTGGACGCACTGGTGGACATGGTGGTGACGTCGGTGAGCACGCCCGATCGGGCGCGCAAGCCCAATGTGCAGGCGTGGACGCCCTTTTGGGATGCCTGGGACGTGCTCCCCTATGAGGCGG
>JALWHQ010000336.1 GCA_026983525.1 Anaerolineae bacterium
GGTCTCCCTGGCCAATGGATACATTGTCTGTCAAACCTGCCACTTTCCTCACGGCACCAAGGCTCAGATGACCGGGTATGCTTCTGGCGCCGGGCCTGCGCAAAGCAGTGCACTATTGCGCCAGGACAACCGGGGCGTCTGCCAGTCCTGCCACCAAAAATAATAAATACGTATCTCGACGTGCTTCCACGTCATTGTTTCAACCGCATTCTCTTCTTTACACCCCGCCTACCTGTCTCAGGCAGGTAGGATTGGGGTATGGGTGGGGTTCCTATGTTTTCTAGGCGTGTGCTCTTTCTCTCTGTACTGTTTCTTTTCTTGGCAGCCCCAGTTTGGGCCGATAATGGCCCCCATGGCAATTATTCGGCTTACACCGATGATTGCGCAGGCTGTCATCGCTCCCATGTTTCCAGGGAAAACCATTTGCTCATTACCAACACCAGCTACGATCTTTGCATGACCTGCCATGGCGAAGGCGGCAACGGCGCGGACACCAACGTCATGGATGGCGTCTATCTGCAACGCGATACGGTCACCGAACCGACCGAAGAGGGCGTCGCTAATCGTGGCCTTTTGGGCGGTGGTTTCCGTTACGCCAGGATGGATACCGGGTTAACCGGAAATTCCTCGGCCGCCTCGGTCACATCATCCCATATCTGGAATGAAAGTGGCGGCACCGTTTGGGGCAGCGGCGGCATCGGCTCTGGCCCCGGCGGAGGCATGACGCTCACATGCATCTCATGCCACAACCCCCACGGTGGCGAAGGCGACCAAAATAGCGCCACCTATCGAATCCTGCGGGCCATTCCGATCGGCTCCGGAGGCTCTTCCGTCATCATCCCCGATGAAAACCCGAAAAACTATACCGTGGATGATGGCTCAGGCAAGTACTTCGGCGAACATTACAACAACAACATCGACCAAGATATTTCGCGCTGGTGCGCCCAATGCCATGACCGCTATCTGGCTTCAGCAGGCAGCGGCCATACCGATTCTGGCGATCCCATTTTCGGCTATCGTCATATTTCCGTTGGGCAGGGGTGTGGATGTCATAACATGCATGGCGGACCACCACCGACAGGCAATCCTGCCTATCGCCACAATCCACTCTCCTGTCTGACATGTCATGTTGCCCATGGCACCTCCGCCAGAATGGGCGGAAGTTCTGCCAGTGTGCCATGGCCCAACGGCTCCTCGTCACCCGGAGGCAACGCCCGAAGCGCACTATTGCGGGTCAATAATCGAGGTGTCTGCCAACTCTGCCATGATAAATAACTCCCACGCATCCTTCCCTTGCAAGTCATGGGCTTTTCTCCTCAAAACCGCGATGTCAACGTTCATCCTGCTTGCGGTGATGAGCGTTGTCTTCGCGCCCGATTCCTGGGCCGCCCCCTTCCGACAGGGTGGTGGTGGTGGTGGCGGGGTCCATAAAGGCTACTCTGCCACCACCGACGCCTGCGCCCGCTGCCATCGCGCCCATACCGCAAACCGAGACAATCTTCTCATCATGGGGGGGATGGGTGGCAACCAATTAAGCGCAAACAATGTCGGTGATGCGATCAAGTTAATGGCTTATAGCAGCCGCGCTCGCATCCCCGAAATCAATCAATTTTGCTATACCTGCCATGGAGGGCTGGGTGCTTCCGGCGGAAAACCGGTATCCACGCACGGGCAGGCAGGAAACGCCAATTCACAATTCAAATGCACTGCCTGCCACGATTCTCATAACTCCGCCAATCTGTATATTATTCGCCCAAACATCACCCTTGACAATGGCGTCACAGTTGGGCCGATTGCATTCTTCTCGCGCACCGGATTGAATTCCTTTGATGATGGGTCTAGCCCCTCAAACACACGCATTTGCGTCGCCTGCCATGAGGCCGTGGGGGGAATGAAACACACCGGAGGGGCAGGTCATGAGGGGAATTTCGATTTCACAGGTGAAGACTGTACGGTTTGTCACCCCCACAGCGCCGACAATCTCATCGAGTCCGCCGATGGATTCATGACCGTTGCCAACGTTCGAGACTTGTTGATTGCACGGGCCCGCGTCGATCTGCAAGTATCGCAACAACTCTCGACGCAACAACCCATTGCAGGCCAACCCTTCACCTACACCCTCACCATCAACAACTTGGGGCCTCAAGACGCTTGGGGAGTGGTCATTTCCGATACGTTGCCTGCAGAAATGACAGTAATCACCGTCAATCCTCCTGCTGGCGGACAATGCACAACCAGCGGTGCGATCCGTTGTATGTTGGGAGACATCCCGCATGATGCGAGCGTTTCGCTCGACATCGCGGTCATGCCCGCCCCCCATCTATTTGGGACCATCACGAATCAAGTCTCGGTTTCGGCGGAACAAAATGACCCGAATCCGGGAAACAATACGCTTGTCTCCAATGACACCATCACGCGCCAGGCCGATCTGCGCATCTCCCAGACCGCTGAGCCCGCGGCGTTGCTGGCAGGACAACCCCTTACCTACACCCTCACCATTGTCAATCAGGGCCCCTCGGTTGCCACAGGCGTTCAAGTCGTCAATACCCTGACTAGAGGCGTTGACTTCCGCTCTGCCACGCCTTCGCAAGGCGTATGCACCGAGGCACTGGATGTGGTGACTTGTGATCTCGGTATTCTCAAGGCGGGATTTGAAGCCAAAGTTATCATCCGCACCATTGCCCGCACGGTCAATGACACCGTTGCGAATGTGGCCACGGTCACGGCCGATACCGACGATCCCGACACCTCGAACAATCGAACTGAACATACAAATGATATCGCCTGGACAGCCGACCTGGAAATAACGCAAGAAGCGCTACCCATCCCCGTCGAAACAGGAAAAGTCGTCACTTACACGCTTACCGTCCTCAACCAGGGCCCGTTGGATGCTCCCAACGTCATTTTTACCGACATCCTTCCCCAAGATGCCACTTTGCTGGCAGTCCAACCGAACCAAGGACAATGCTCTGCAGCAGATGGGCAGGTAGTCTGTGAACTCGGCGATCTTGCCGCCCAAGCCAAAACCCAAATATCCCTCTCAATACGAGCGCCCGAAGCTTCTGGCATCATGGAAAACCAGGCCACTGTGGCGGCTGATCCCCTTGATCCGATCGAAGAAAACAATACATCGCTGCTCCAGGTCACCGTCTATGATGGCCCTGACATCTCTGTCGATATCTTGACCGAGCCCGAGATCGCAGCCCCTGGCATGGAATTCAAGTATACTATCCCTGTGGTCAACCATGGGCCAAGTCCAGCGACCGGCGTGACGCTAATCGACACACTTCCGCAGGACAGCGTCTTGCTTTACGCCGCTTCTACCAAGGGACCATGCTACGAATATCAGGGCAAAATCACGTGTGAAATCGGCGACATGGGCCTGTTGCAACGTGAAACTGTCACCATTGTTGTTGAAGCGCCATCGGAGGGCGTAGCCACATTGGTCAATGCAGTGGAAGTACACGTCAATGAAATCGATCCGGATCCCACCAACAACACGGTTACGGTGGAAACTCCCATCATTGCACAGGCCGATGTATCTATTCTGAAAGAGGCGGGACCGACCCAGGTTTCGTTGGGAGAAACAGCAACCTATACCCTGACTGTGTTCAATCATGGCCCCAACCCGGCGACAAATGTCATCGTCACCGACCCTCTGCCAAAGGAAGTGCAATATGATCTGGCATGGGCGAGCCAGGGAGCGTGTGATGAGAAGGCGAATGAAATCACCTGCACGCTTGGTGATTTGGAGCCAGGAACGAAAGCTCAAGTCATCATCCAAGCGCGCATACGACAAAAAGCCAACGCGATTGTCAACGAAGCGCTCGTCGTCTCCGATGTCCTCGACCCGATGACATCCAACAACGCTAGTTCGGTGGTCATCTCCGCCCAGACTGTGACGCCTACGCCAACGCCCACCATCACGCCAACCATTGCCATAACGACAACAACCACCCCTACACCAACCCCCACTCCTGACGTTTCGACGCCTGTTGCGTACGTTCCCTTCGTCACGAATAGTCAGACGGCCTCGACTTCGGCCCGCGCAACGGCCACGCGTACGTTTTACCTCTACATGATGGCAGGGCGATGGACGATTAACGGACGCATCTTTGAGATGACTGCTGTCGCTCCAGATGAGGTCGTCCAGCTGGGTACGACGGAAATTTGGGAATTTGCCAACACATCTCCAAGTGGAATGGGGGGTGGACCTGGCGGTCCTGGAGGCCCGGGAGGGCCGGGAGGAGGTGGTATGATGGGGATGCCACATCCTATGCACATCCACGGCCTCCAATTTCGCGTTGTATCCCGCATTCCTCCCACAAACGCGACCCAACGAGCCAACTGGGAAACAGTCAAAGATGGGTATGTGGATGAAGGAAGAAAGGATACCGTTTTGGTCATGCCCGGGGAGCGGGTGCAAGTCGAAGTGCGGTTTGAGGATTACACAGGGCTATACCTCTATCACTGCCATAACCTGGAACACGAGGACATGGGTATGATGCGCAATTACCGGGTGGTCGCACCGTAAGGACACATGAAAGGGGTGGGCTTTATTCGCCCACCCCTGACCAATATAATACCTATGTCAATAAAGCCACTCTCATGCCATCTTGACCACGATATCGCTGATCACGTTAGCCGTCTCGTCGCCACGGTCGGCCGCATTGCTCAAGTGGCGGTAGAGTTCGCGCACTTTGAGCATGTACATCACTTGTTCGATATCCGCGGGCTTACGGAAGAGGTCGGCGATGGCCTCACGATACACACGTTCGACGCGATTCTCCAGGGCCTTGGCCCGCATCGCGTGCTCCGCGGCCACTCCCGGATGATGCTCCAAACGCTCCATCGCCATGAAGATCTCGTTGGCTGCCTCCCGCAGTAGTGAGGCCATACGACGCAAGTACGGATTAGGCTCCACCTCCAGTAGGCTCATTTCATCAATGGTCGTGTAAGCGTAGTCCAGCACATCGTCAATGGAACGGGAAAGAGCAAAAATGTCCTCCCGGTCAATGGAGGTAACGAAGGTCCGATTCAGTTCGTCGATGAGAATGCGCCGCAATTCGTCGGCGTCCTTTTCCGCCTTCTCCAACGCCTTTGCGTGCGCCTCATCACCATCCTCCATGTAGGCCTCCAAATGCTCGAGCCCCTGAAGCGTGGTACGCGCCTGTTCGCGCAACAAACGAATGAAACGATCCTCTCGTTTGCCGAAGATTCTCCAAAACGGCACGTTGACCTCCTCGCAAGTTAGAAGCTTATAGTAATGGTATGCAATTATACCGCAATATGTATTCGCTGGCTAAGGAACCAGTAAACTCCTGCTGCGATAAGCGCAGTGATAGGAATCGTGAGGATCCAGGCAATGGCAATATCCTGAGCGACTTTCCACCGCACCTTCGAAGCACGCTCCGCAGACCCCACACCAACAATAGCGGCACTTACTATCTGGGTTGTACTCACAGGCCCTCCCAGCAACGCGGCCCCGATGACCACGGACGCAGATGTCAATTGTACTGTAAATCCGTGAATGGGGCGAATGCGATAAAATTTGGCCCCTAATGTATGAATGAGACGCCATCCGCCCGTGTACGCGCCCAAAGCCATCGTAAACGAAGCAGCAATAATGACCCAGTTGGGTACAGTAAACTCCGGGAGATACCCTAAAGTCACCATGCCCAACACAATTATACCCATAGATTTTTGACCATCGTTCGCTCCGTGACTGAGCGCCAAGGCAGCAGACGTTATAACTTGGCTAAGACGAAACCACCGGTTGATCTTAGGACTGGCCCACCAGAGCAAGGCCATGAATGTGCGCAAAAGAATGAACCCAATCACGAATCCGATGATGGGGGATGTAAACAGGGCAATGAGCACTTTCTCCATGCCCGCAGGCCGAATCACCTCGGGGCCGGAAGCCATAGCCACTGCCCCGACCAGACCACCGATGAGGGCATGGGAGGAACTGGACGGGATGCCGAAATACCACGTGACCAGGTTCCAGACAATGGCGGCAAATAGCCCCGCGTACAACACAACCACGGTGATGTTCTCTGCCCCTACGATATCCGCGCCAATAGTTTTAGCCACAGCCACACCCAAAACATAAGGACCAAGCCATTCGAAGATGGCCGTCCACGTGAGGGCCATACGTGGGGACATGGCCCGCGAGGAAATTACGGTTGCCACAATATTGCTTGCATCATGAAAACCATTGAGGAAGTTAAAAAACAGCGCCATGAAGACAAGCAACCATAGGGCCGACCATGTGCTAAGGGTTATCATCGTTGTATCGCTCCACGATAGGGGTAGGTTGAAAGGCTGGCGGTACCTTGTCTGGAGTGCCTTCTTCCGGGTGCCGAGGGCCCTCAACCCAATAGGCTCCCGTTGCGAGTACCTCCTTCTTCCAAATGGGAACAATAGCCTTCAGTCGTTCGATGGCATATCGACACGCCTCGAACACACCGTCCCCACGGTGGGGAGAAGAGACCGCGATGACCACGCTAGCCTCGCCCACCTCCATGCGCCCCACGCGGTGGACGATGGCTACACTCTCTATTTTCGGCCAACGTTCCTTGATCTCCTCCCCGATCTGGGCGAGCATCCGTTCTGCCATTTCCTTGTACGCTTCATACTCCAGGTGGTCAGTTTCCATCTCTCCGGTGATGCCCCGCACCACCCCTGCGAAGGTGACAATGGCCCCGCAGTTGGGTTTGTTCACGCGCGCGGCCACCTCATCCATCGAAATTGGGGATGCCGTCACTTCGAACATTTTTACAGCCTCCCCCCCACTCACGGGCGGGAACAAGGCCACCTGGTCGCCTTCCTGCAAGGGTGTATCGGGAGAAACGTAACGGTCGTTCACCGCGGCATAGATAGCCCCGGCCACGCCTTTCAGTTCAGGAATTTGTTCGTGGAGCCGAGCCACCAGATCCTTTACGGTGGCCCCATTGTCCAGCGAAATGGTTACGCGATCCGTTCCGGCCGCCTCGCGCAACGAGGCAAAAAATCGCACCTGCACTTCCATAGGCAGAATCCTCCTTCTTTAAATCCGTGAAATCCACTCACTCTGCGCGGATGAAGGTCCCGCTCTTGCCTCCCTCCTTGCGCAGCAAGCGTATGTTTTCGATGCGCATGGTCTTTTCTACGGCTTTGGCCATGTCATAAATGGTGAGAGCGGCAACACTCACCGCGGTAAGGGCTTCCATTTCGACGCCGGTCTGGCCGCGCGTCTTGACGAGGGCTTGAATCTCAATCTTACTGTCCTCCTCATTGAAACGGAAATCCACGTCGATCTTCGTCAGGAGGAGCGGGTGGCACAGGGGGATGAGTTCGTGGGTGCGCTTGGCGGCCATGATGCCGGCGATGCGGGCTGTCCCGAGCACGTCCCCCTTCTTGATGTTACCCTCGCGGATGAGGCGCAGCGTCTCCGGCTTCATCACCACCTCACCCGCGGCGATGGCCAGGCGATATGTCTCCGGCTTGGGCGTCACATCGACCATGCGAGCCTGTCCTTGGGCGTCAAGGTGCGTCAACTGTTGAGCCATTGTGTCTCTCCTCTATAATCTCACCTATGATAAAATCCCAAGATGTGGAAAGAAGAAAAGGTTAGGGGAAGGAGAGAGGAAGTCTATAATTGTGGCTTGGACTCCTCTTCCTCCCTTCTTTCCCCCTCCTCCTTCCTCACTTATGACCCTCAGGCGTTTGCCAAAAGTAGAATATCAACATAAACCAATGATGAGAGCATTTGCTGCTGGGGCTTTCTGTTGGGCGCGTGGGCTGAGTTTTGTCTGACATTTAGGAGTATAGTATAATCCGCATCACCGAAAAGACCGAAATCCCTATATCCGCCTATTCCCATTACTCAACTTTCGATAGTGTGGGAAGGGTATTCCGAAATCTACTTACGCTGACTCCGGGTATCAGCGAGCAGGGAGCAGGTATTAAGAAATATGACAGAACGGACGCGATTACTCCCAACCTCTTCGTCTCAGGAGCGGGCTGTGCTGGTGGGGGTTGAAATCCGGCATCGACGCCGCTGGCAAGACGCATTCCCCCTGGAAGAAAGCCTGGCCGAGTTGCGTCGCCTCGCGGAAACCGCAGGGCTGGAGATTGTCGGAGAAGTTACCCAGCGCCTGGATCGCCCCAATCCGGCCACGTTAATCGGCAAGGGGAAGGTGCAAGAACTGAAGACCATGGTGGAGGCGACGGACGCCAACGTGGTGGTGTTCGACGAGGAACTTTCGCCCCGCCAACAACGGGAACTGGAGAACGTCCTGGGCGAAGATGTCAAAGTCCTGGACCGTACAGCACTGATTCTGGACATTTTCGCCCAGCGCGCCCACACGAAAGAAGGTGTGCTTCAGGTAGAATTGGCTCAGTACATCTACCGCCTCCCTCGGCTAACCCGAGCGTGGACGCACCTGGCACGCCAGGCCGGTGGTGCCGCGGGTCGCGGAGGCATTGGCGGTGTGGGCTTGCGCGGCCCCGGCGAAACCCAGTTGGAAGTCGACCGCCGCGAAATCAAAAGACGCATCGCGCAACTGCGCAAGGAACTGGAGGAGGTACGCGCCCATCGGGAACTCTACCGCAAGCGCCGTCGCGATGTCCCCGTGCCCATCGTCTCACTGGTAGGCTACACGAATGCAGGGAAGTCTACCCTGTTGAACGCGCTCACCGACGCGCGCGTCTACGCGGACGACAAACTCTTCGCCACCCTCGACCCCACCACGCGGCGGGTCAAGTTGCCGGGCGGGCAGGAAATTCTCCTCACGGACACGGTGGGCTTCATCCAAAAGTTGCCTGCGCAACTGGTGGCTGCGTTTCGCGCCACCCTGGAAGAAATCCTCGAAGCGGATGTCATCGTCCACGTAGTCGACTTGACGCACCCTGCTGCGGAGCGCCAAGTTCGCACCGTGGAACAGGTGTTGGAAGAGTTGGGAGCGGGCGACAAGCCGGTGGTCATGGCGCTCAACAAGGCGGACCTCCTCAGTGAGGAGGCCTTGGCCGAACGGCGGGCCCTTTTCCCCTACGGCGTCGTCATTTCCGCGCTGAAGGGCTGGGGGTTGGAGGCGCTGCTCAGCCGCGTCGAGGAGGCCCTGCGCGAGCGCATGGTACCGGTGACCGTTCACATCCCCTACGGCAAGGACGACTTGGTAGCCATGTTCCACCGCATGGGGATTGTGGAGGATGAGCGGTACACGAGCAACGGGACGCTGTTGCAGGGACGCGTGCCGCCGAATGTGGCCGGGTGGCTGGCCGAGTGGCGTGTGGACGGTCACGTTGAGGAAACGCTTTGATATACCGAATTCCGGGAATCCGAGGGGGTCATGTCGTACGCGGTCGAACTCATCAACATCACAAAAATCTTCCCCACGCCCGACGGGCAGGGTGAGGTACGCGCGGTCGACAACGTTACGCTCCGTATCCGTGACGGGGAATTCTTTTCTCTGCTGGGTCCCAGCGGCTGCGGCAAGACGACTACCCTGCGCCTCATCGCGGGGTTCGAGCGACCCAACGCGGGGGAAATCCGCATTCACGGTCGCCCTATGGCCCAAATCCCCCCCTACCGCCGCCCTGTGAACACGGTCTTCCAGAATTACGCGCTCTTCCCGCACATGACGGTGTTCGAGAACGTGGCCTTTGGCCTGCGCATGAAGGGCCTCTCGCAAAAGGAGATCCGCCAGCGGGTGGAGGAGGCCCTGGCGATGGTGCGGCTCACAGGCATGGAGGACCGCAAGCCGCGCCAACTGTCGGGCGGGCAGCAGCAGCGTGTAGCCCTGGCCCGCGCGCTGGTCAACCGACCCGAGGTGCTCCTCCTGGACGAGCCCCTGGGCGCGCTGGACCTCAAGTTGCGCAAGGCCATGCAACTGGAACTCAAGAGCCTCCAACAGCAGGTGGGCATTACCTTTATCTACGTGACCCACGACCAGGAGGAGGCCATCACCATGTCGGACCGCATCGCGGTGATGAACCAGGGCAAGGTCCTCCAGGTGGGCACCCCGCGGGACATCTACGAGCATCCCGAGAATCGCTTCGTGGCCGACTTCATCGGCGAGACGAACTTCATTACGGGGCGATTGGTGGAGATCAACGCGCGCGTGGGCCGGGTCTCCTTGGGCGCCAACCTCACCCTGCAGGGCAGCCTGGGCGAATCGTGGCACGGACGTCCTGGCGACGAAGTGACCCTGGCCGTGCGGCCCGAGAAGATTTCCCTCTTGGCCGAGACACGAGAGGGCGCGCTCCCCGCGCGGGTTGAGCACGTCATCTACGTGGGCAACGATACCCGCTACGAGGTCGTGCTGCCCACGGGCGCCAAACTCTTCGTGCGCGAGCAAAACGTGCGCCACACCGACGCGGAGCGCTTCCGCGAGGGCCAGAACGTGTGGCTCACGTGGGAAGTGGAGAGCGCGCGCATCCTGACCGAGTAGCGTATTACGCATTACGCATCACGTCTCACGCATCACGCATCACGCATCACGAGGAGTACACGTGACAACCACGACCATCACCGCATCGCGCGAGTGGCGCACAGGCAACATCACCCTGCAAGCGTCGGCGCTGTTGTTCGGCCTCAGCGCGCTGCTGTGGGCCGTGCTCCTGGCGCGCTGGCTCACGTTCGGCCTCTTCGCGTGGACGCCCTGGCCCGTTGAGGTATTTCTGGACGCGTGGCCCGCGGGCGCGGCCATTGCCCTGTACGTTGCCCTGCTCGGAGTGGACGCCCTGGTCATCCTGGGGGTGCGCAGGCGGCGACGCTGGGCGCGACATGTGGGCCTGGCGCGCAGCGTGGCCCTGGTGCTGCTGGCGGTGGTCTACTACGCGCTGAGTCGCGACCTGGTCATGGCCCTGGTGTGGCTGGGCCTTGCGGGCGCGCAGGCCCTTGTCCTTTGGCCGAGTCCCCCCTGGGCCCTTTCCTGGCCCGCGGCCCTCTGGCTGGGCATCTTCTTCATGTTCCCCCTCTTCCTCATGTTTGTGGTCAGCCTGGGGGAACGCAGCAGCACGGGCACGGTGGTCTACACCTTCACCCTGCAAAACTACGCCCGCTTCTTCGGCCGCATTGGGGGGCGCTTCCTCTACCTGCTCATCTTCTGGCGCTCCCTCTGGCTGGGCATTGTGAACACCGCGCTTTGCCTGCTGTTCGGATATCCCCTGGCTCTGTGGATCGCGCGGCAGCCCGAACGACGGCGGAACACGTACCTGCTCCTAGTGATGATTCCCTTCTGGACGAACTTCCTCGTGCGCACGTACGCGTGGATGGTCATCCTGCGCGATACGGGGGTCATCAACACCTTCATCATGGACGTGCTGGCGTGGACCGATAGGCCGCTGCGCCTGTTGTACACACCTGGCGCGGTGTTTCTGGGGCTCTTTTACGGTTATCTGCCCTTCATGGTGCTGCCCCTGTACGCTTCGATTGAGCGGATGGACTGGTCACTTGTGGAGGCGGCGCAGGACCTGGGCGCGAGCACCTGGCGCGTGTTCTGGGAAGTCGTGCGCCCGCTGACCATGCCCGGCATCGTGGCAGGCTCAATTCTCGTCTTCATCCCGTCCGTGGGTGCGTACGTCACCCCCGACCTGCTCGGCGGGGCCAAGGTGACCATGGTTGGCAACCTGTTGCAGCAGCAGTTCCTGGTGGTGCGCGACTGGCCCTTCGGCTCCGCAGTCGGATTCATCCTGATGATTCTGATGCTCGTGGCGACGATGGTGTACTTCAGGACAGGGGGGAGAACATTGTAGCGTCGTGCGTCGTGCGTAATGCGTCAAATAACGAACGACGCGCATCACGTATCACGCATTACGCATCACGAATCACGTGTAACCGCGAGTTTGGAGGACTCAAACGTGATGAGCACTTTGGCCCTCACCCGCCGCCCCTCGTGGACGTGGGCAGCGCTGGCGTTCAGTATCTTTCTGGTCCTGGGCGGGCTCATGGGCCTGCTGTACGCGGGCTTGAAGTGGGGCACACCCCAGGGGATGACAACGGGCGCTCTGGCCCTGGTCGCGGTGGTCGCGGGCACGTGGCAGGGCGTGCGGGCGCTGCGCGCGCTCACGGGCCTTTCCCTGGGCGAACAGGCGCTTCACCTGAACGCCTATGGGCTGCTCCTCTTTCTCTACGTGCCCATCGTCATCCTGGTCATTTATTCCTTCAACGCGGCAGAGCGAGGCGCGGTGTGGCAGGGCTTCACCCTGCGCTGGTATCAGGAACTCTTTCGGGATAGGGCCATCGGCAAATCCCTGGAAGTGACCCTGTGGGTGGGCTTCTGGTCGACGGTCATTTCCACGATATTTGGCACACTGGCCGCGCTGGCACTGGAACGGTTTGCCCGTTTTCGCGGTCGCCTGACCTTCGACGCGGTGCTCTACCTGCCCATCATCATCCCCGACATTGTGATGGCCATCTCCACCCTGCTCTTCTTCGTCATCCTGGGGATGCCGCTGAGCCGTTACACGATTCTCATCGCGCACGTGGCCTTCAATATCTCGTATGTGGCGGTGGTGGTGCGCGCGCGCCTGGCGGACATGGATCGCACGTTGGAAGAGGCAGCCATGGATTTGGGCGCGGACGAGTGGCGCACGTTTCGATACATCACCCTGCCCCTTCTCATGCCTGGCATCATCGCGGGCGCACTCCTCGCCTTCACCCTTTCCTTGGACGATTTCGTGATCACCTTTTTCGTCTCTGGCCCTGGCTCGACCACCCTGCCCGTGCGCGTCTACTCCATGATTCGCTTGGGTGTGACCCCCGAGGTAAACGCGATTTCCGCGCTCATGCTGCTGGGATCGATCCTGCTTTTACTCGTCTCTCTCGCCTTGCAAAGGCGATAAAGATGAGGTAGGTTTCAGGGTAGACGGTTTAGGATGTTTTCTACCAGGGAGGGTAGTACCATGCCATCTACAGCCATCGCTACAGTAGAGAAAATGCTGGAAACTCTACCTGAAGAAATGCAGGAGCGTGTGGTGGAGCACCTGCGGGAGTACATTCTGGATTTGCAGGATGAACTCCAGTGGGATGCCTTGTTCGAACACACGCAGGAGCAATTGGTGGCTGTTGCCCGTCGCGCAAAACAAGAAATCGCAGCAGGCCAAGCAGAACCCATGGATTTCGATCGCCTATGAACGATTCTTCTCATGAACGTTACCTTTGGTATTCCGTGCCTCCCAACGGGAGCGCAACCTTTAACCTTTAACCTGCAACCTGCAATCATGTATCGAAAGGAGGAGCCAAATGAAGCGGTTCTCGATTGTGAGCATCATTCTCATCGTTGTGCTGACCGTGCTTGCTGCCTGCGGCCCCAGCGCCGCCCCAACGCCCACGCCGACACCCGTTCCCCCTACGCCGACCCCTGTGCCACCCAAGCAGCCTCCCACGTCCAAGCCTACCGAAGAGGCCAAGCCCACGGAGGCGGCTAAGGAGGAGCCACAACTCGCGCCCGAACTCAACGTGTTCAACTGGACCGATTATATTGACGAGGAGGTCTTGACCCAGTACGAGGAAACCTACGGCGTCAAGATCAACTACGACACCTATGCCTCCAACGAGGAGTTGCTGGCCAAGTTGCAAGCGGGAGCCACGGGCTATGACGTCATCTTCCCCTCCGACTACATGGTCACCCAGATGATCGAGTTGGGATTGCTGGCGGAAATCGACCTGGACAACATTCCCAACTTCAAGGACGTCATGGACATGTTCAAGGATCCCCCCTTCGACCCAGGGAACAAGTATTGTGTGCCCTATCAGTGGGGAACGACGGGTCTGGGTTATCACATTCCCACCTTTGGCGACGAGGTGCCCGATTCCTGGGCGTACCTGTTCGAGCCTGAGTACCTCAAGCGCTACGCGGACAAGGGCGTGAATGTGCTCGACGACCAGCGAGAACTCATCGGCGCGGCCCTCAAGTACCTGGGTTATTCGGTGAACGACACCAACGAGGAACACCTCTACGAGGCGCGCGATCTCATCCTCAAGGCCAAGCCCTACTGGAAGACCTTCAATTCCTCGGATTACGACGACACCCTGCTCATCCCAGGCGAGGTTGTGCTCTCCCACGGCTGGTCGGGTGACGTGTTCGTGGCCGTGTGGGAAACCTACGACGAGGAGAACGACGAACCCGTGTGGTGGTATTCCATCCCCAAGGAGGGCGCGGTCGTCTGGGTGGACAACATGTGCATTCCCGCGTCCAGCACCCGCAAGCGCACGGCCGAGCACTTCATCAACTACCTGTTGAGCCCAGAGGTGCAGGCCGCGATCACCAACTACACCTACTACGCCAGTCCGTCCGAGGCGGCCAAACAATACATTGACGAGGAAATCCTCAACGAACCTGCCATCTATCCGCCCGATGAGGTGCTCTCCAAACTGGAATGGCTGGAAGCGGTTGGGGATGCCCTCCGCATCTACGACCAGATCTGGACGGAGATCAAGAGCCAATAAGGTAGATTGAGCCCTCACCCCTCGCCCCC
>JALWHQ010000337.1 GCA_026983525.1 Anaerolineae bacterium
TGGCTCCCGTACCCCGCGCCTTTTCCCCCACGCCCACCCCACCCCCCATCCCCCGGATCCCGTCCGCCACCCGCTCTGCCCCCACCCCCCCAACGCCCCCCCTCTTCCTGCCCACCCCACTGCCCCACAAGGAACAGCCACCCCTGAGGTGATAGACTTAAACCTCTGGACTCCAGTGTGGTTCTCACCCCAGAGCCAAGACCCCGCAGGAGAATTTCTCGGTCAACGCATCGCTGAATTTGAAGCGGCAAATCCAAACGTTCGCGTCCACGTGTTCCCCAAGCCAGCAACGGGAAAGGCAAGCGTTTCTCGTTATCTTCAGACGGCCTACAAAGTTGCACCCTCCCTTCTCCCCGACATAGTAGTAATCGACATGCAGGACTTGCCAACCCTGAGCACGTTGGGCATATTCCAGCCACTGGAGGATCTCATCCTGCCCGAGTGGCAAGACGATGCCTTTGGCTTTACCTTACAAGCGGGAAAGGTGGGGGAAAGTGTACTGGCCTTCCAGTTCGTGGTCGACTTTTATCACATGGTCTATGTACAAGAAAACATCACCACACCACCCAAAACCTGGGAAATGTTGCTTAACGGCAACGTCCCCTATCTCACATGGGTTTTCTCATCAGAAGACGATGTCAGCGACGTAGTGATCTTGCAATACCTGGCTGCAGGAGGGGAATTGCCGGGGGAAGAGCCGGCCCCACTGGATGAGCAAGCGTTACTGAGTCTCTTCAACTTCTACAGCCAAGGGCTGGCACGCGACGTGTTCCCCTTACACGCTTTTTCTCCCTTGAAGCCAGAGGACCTTTGGGAAGCTGTCCAGAACGGTGATGTCCCCATGGGGGATATAGGGGCACGTCATTACGCGCGTGAAGGGCTACAGGAAGCGAACCTCTCTGCAGCGCCCATTCCCATGTGGGACGGGAAACCCCGCGCGCTTACCCGGGGCTGGGGAATGGGCATCACCACATCCGACCCCCAACGCAGGGAGGCTACTCTTACCTTGCTCAACTGGCTGATGGCTCCGGAGACGTTGGGGGTGTGGAGTCAACTGGCCGGATATGTTCCGGCACGGCGCAGCGCCCTGGACATGTGGAAGGCTCCTGCATCTTACAAAGAGGTGGTAACGGCTATGCTGGAAGCGGCCACACCCTACTCGCATCACCCAAGCATGATTACCCTGCGCCGGGCCCTGGCCGTGGGCCTTCGCGACCTGGCTGAGGAAAGCATATCCCCAGAGGGGGCGGTGCGCCGCGTGCGCGAGGCGTACACCCCCTGATTTGGAAGATGGAGGACAGGATGCCGACCATCGTACCGGATATCATGAAGAAATTGGAAATCGACGCGGCATTAGTAAGCCGCATTCTGGAAACCTTTATCCGTGAGGAGATCACACGTACCGGGTTTTCGCGCGCGGTCGTGGGGGTCTCAGGCGGCATCGATTCTGCGACCACGGTGACCCTGTGTGCGCGCGCCCTTGGCCCCGAAAACGTGCTGGCCGTGCGTATGCCCTACCGCACCTCCAGTCCCAGCAGTTTGGAGGACGCCCAGGCCGTCATCGACATGCTGGGGATTCGCCACGAGACGGTGGACATTACACCCATGGTCGAACCCTTTTTCGAAGTGACGCCCGACATGGACAAGAAACGTCGGGGCAACGTAATGGCCCGTGAACGCATGATCGTCCTTTACGACCGGTCTGCCGCATTTGGGGGCCTGGTGGTGGGCACCGGGAACAAGACCGAGTTGCTCCTGGGCTACACCACCTTGTTTGGTGATTCGGCCTGTGCCATCAATCCCCTCGGCGATCTCTACAAGTGCCAGGTGCGCCAGTTAGCCGCCTACTTGGGCGTCCCTAAACGCATCATCGAGAAGCCTCCATCCGCTGACTTGTGGGTGGGCCAGACGGACGAAGGTGAACTTGGGTTTACCTACGATGAGGCCGACCAGATTCTTTACCTGCTCTTCGACCGGCGATGGACGGTGGCAGAAATCGTGGCCTTGGGTTTCCCCGAAGGGCTGGTGAAGGGCATCAAGGAGCGGGTGCGGCGCAATCAATACAAGCGAATGCCCCCAGTCATCGCCAAGTTGGGCTTACGAACGGTGGGCATCGATTTCCGCTACCCGCGCGATTGGGGGACATAATGGGCGGCGAGATGACCCGCGTGGTGCAAGACGCCGACATGAAGACCCTGTGGGTGCGCCACCCGTCAGGCCAATACCCGATCTACATTGGCCGGGGGCTGCGGCATGAGGTGGGCGCGCGCCTGGCGGGGAAACCCTACACGCGGTCGGCCTTCATCGTCACCGACGAGCATGTCGCCCCCCTCTACAGCGAGGATCTCGTGCACAGTCTCTCCACAGCCAGGTTCACGGCTCACCTTGTTGTCGTCCCCGCGGGGGAAGAACATAAGAACCTGAACACGGTACAAGATTTGTACAACGCGTTTCTCGATCGGGGCATTGACCGCAGCACGCCTGTCTTAGCTCTGGGCGGGGGCGTGGTGGGCGACATAACCGGGTATGCCGCGGCGACCGTGTTGCGCGGCGTCCCCTTCATCCAGGTTCCGACGACGCTGCTGGCCATGGTTGACGCCAGCGTTGGTGGCAAAACCGGAGTGGATATGCCCCAGGGAAAAAATCTCGTGGGCGCGTTCAAATTTCCCGACATGGTCATCGTGGACACCGAAACGTTGCAGACACTGCCCCGGGAAGAAGTCGCCTGTGGCATGGCCGAAGTAATCAAGCACGGGTTAATCGCCGACCCCGGCTTGCTGGAGATGGTGTCCGCTCCTGAAGAGGTCAGAGATTGGCCCTCCCTTGTAGCACGGGCGGTGCAGGTGAAGATTGACATCGTCGAGCAAGACCCCTTTGAGCAAGGGCGCCGGGCCGTGCTGAACTTAGGGCATACCTTTGCCCATGCCTTGGAGCGCGTTGCCAACTACAAACTCCGGCATGGGTTTGCCGTTGGCCTTGGACTCATTGCCGCGGCTCGCCTTGCTGTGCTCCTTGGAGACGCGCGGGAGGAGTTAGTCGATACAGTGATCGACGCCCTACGGACGGCCCACCTTCCCCTGTGCTGGTCGGCTCTGGACGCCCCGGAGAGTCCCCCCATCCCATCTCACGTGTGGGAGGCGATGTGGACGGACAAGAAACGCCGAGGAAAAGCTCTACGCTTCATCGTACCCTGCGAGCCGGGACGGGTCATTGTACGTTCTGACGTTCCCAAATCGCTGGTCTTGCAAGCGTTGGAAGTCATTTTGTGTTGAGAGGTTGAAAGGAGGCTGCCATGGCTGAAAAAGTTCAGGACGTGATGAACCAATTGGTTGAGCGAGCCTGGGATCACCTGCACCATTTGGCCGTGGACATTGGCCCACGGCCGTCCACGCGTGAAGGCGAACGTGCGGCAGCCCGCTATGCCTTGCGCGTGCTAAAGGAGGCCGGTTTGAAAGACGTGCGCGAGGAGCCCTTCCTCAGCGGAAGGGAGACGTACTGGCCCTACGCCCTTAGCCTGGGCGCGGGACTTTTCGGAAACATCTTGTATCTGAGTAAACCCAATCGAACCACCGGCGCCCTCGCCGCCGTGCTCAACGCGTTGGGCGCATGGGGGTTTTATTCAGAAGCGAATTTTGAAGACCACTGGGGACGCACCCTGTTACCCAAAGGAGTAAGTCAAAACGTCATCGGTGTTATCCCGGCGAAGGAAGAGGCGCGACATCGGGTCGTGCTCATGGCCCATCTCGACACTCACCGCACCCCAATCTTCTACAGCACGCCGTTCCTCCTGCGTCTTTTCTCCTCCCTGGTGGGCGCGGCCTTTGTAAGTTTACCCCTGAGTGCCCTGCTGACGTTTCTGCGCCTCTTCGCTTTCATCCCCGGCGTGTCGGGGATCTTGAGCCTGGCGGCAGCATTTCAGGCCTTTGCCCTGGGGATGAGCATACAAGGTGAAACCACCCCTCACACGCCAGGGGCCAACGATAATGGGTCAGGAGCGGCAACGGTTCTGGCCCTGGCAGAGTACTTGGCCAAGCATCCCCTGTCCCATACTGAAGTGTGGGTAGTGCTCACAGGTAGCGAGGAGGTGGGAGCCTACGGGGCCGACGCTTTTGCACGAGCACATGGCGAGGAAGTGCGGGAGGCCTTCATCATCAATGTGGACATGGTGGGTGTGGGGGTGCCTTCCCTTGTGGAACGGGAGGGCTTGATCAAGAGTTACTACCCCGATCCCGAATTGTTCCGCCTTGCCATGGAGGTAGCGGCTGAGCATCCCGACCTGAACTCTGGGCCGCGCCGCACGGGCGCGTACACGGACGCGGGCGTCCTGGCCAAGCACGGGCTGCGTCCTCTCACCGTCGACTCGGTGGTGCCCCCTGGCCACCCGGCCGAGCAGTACATGGGATACTGGCATCAAACCCGTGACACGTTCGAGAACGTGGAGCGAGAGTGCGTGGCCAAGGCGTGCGGTTTCGTGTGGCTGTTGCTCCGGCGCATTGATGAACGCTAACGTGTAGCCCGGGCAGAGATAACCTGCCCGGACTCCATTCTTCCTGCGAACGGCTATGCTTATCATTCCCCTGACCGTCGCGCTTGCCGGTGGCATCCTGTTGGCCGCTCTGGTCTGGGATGCTGCCGGCCCCTGGTGTCATTGGCCCATCCTCATCGCGCTTCACGACCGGCCCCTGTTGTTTTACCTGATCACCGCCTTAGCCCTTGCTCCTCTTCCCTGGATTTACCTGAACCGTACCCGCATTCTCGTGCGGCGTCTCGCTGTGGTGCTGTATGTGTTTGTGGGCATAGGCCTTTACGTCGCCCATCCTTTTACTCCCTGCCTTCCCAACGACCACGTGGGGCAACTCGTGCTGAACATGGGCGAGCGGGGGGAGCAGGTTGTCGTCACCGGAGTCGTGGTCGGCTGGCCGGAAGTGCGGGCGCGAGATGTGCGGTATCGACTTCGGGTGGAGGAGATTCGCTGGCGAAGGCGGCGGGCAGTTCACGGCATTGTGCTCGTGCGCGCGCCCCGCGTTCCCCTTTATCGCTATGGGGATCGGGTGCGTGTGGTGGGACGGCTCAGTCTTCCCCCCACTTTCGAGGATTTCGATTACCGTCGTTACCTGGCCCGCGAGGGGATTCACGCGGTGATGAAGGCGCACGAGATCGTGCCCCTGGACGCGGGCCACGGTTCGCCTTTCTGGCGCGCGCTTTACACCCTGCGCGAGCGCGCGTCCACCGTCATCGACGCCACCCTCCCGGAACCCTACGCGGCCCTGGCCAACGGCATCCTCCTGGGCATCGAGAGCACCATTCCCCGCGCCTTGTACGACGACTTCAACGCCACAGGAACCAGCCACATCATCGTCATCAGCGGCTTCAACATCGCCATCGTTACCGGGCTTTTCATGGCCCTGTTCGCGCCCTGGCTGGGGAAGAAGCGGGCAAGTGGTGTGGCCGTTGTGGGCATCGGGCTTTACGTGCTCCTGGTGGGCGCGGATGCTGCCGTCGTGCGGGCTGGCATCATGGGAGGCATCTGGGCGCTCTCTCACATTTTCGGACGGCGGACTCAAGCCTTGAATAGCCTTTTCGCTTCGGCCTTCCTCATGCTGGCACTGAACCCCCTCACCCTCTGGGATGTGGGCTTCCAACTGTCGTTTCTGGCAACCCTGGGGCTGATCGTGATCGTCCCCCTTCTGGAATCACCCTTTCGAGAAGGGCTGGCGCGCCTTATCCCACTGGCCTGGCGCGGTCCGGCATACGATCTCTTCCACGAGGCTGTGGTGGTCACGCTGGCCGCCCAAATCACCACCACGCCGCTCATCGTGGCCACATTCGGCCGCGTTTCTCTGATTTCATTGTTGACCAACGCGCTTATTTTGTCGGTGCAGCCGCTCATCATGTTGGGGGCGGGCGTAAGCACGCTGGTCGGGATGGTCTGGCTGCCCCTGGGCAAGGTGTTCGCGCTCATTCCCCTCTTGCCGTTGATGTGGACGGTCAAGGTGGTGCAGGGTATGGCCCGCTGGCCGGGCGCGAGCATAACCGCGCCTAACTGGGTGCGCAATATCATGCCCCTCTTCTACATGGGACTGGCCGCTTATCTTGCAGGAATGTACGGGCCCCTTATTCGCGGTGAGTCCTTCAATCCCTTCGCAAGCATGAAGTGGCGTGTATGGCCAGGGATTGGATCCCCACCCTTCAGATGGGGACGGATGGTTGCCTTGGGTGCCGTAGGCCTTCCTCTTCTCGTTACCGTCACTGATGTGTTTACACCGACCTTTACCTTGCTACAGGGTGGGGATGTACTTGTACGTCCTCACGCGGGCGTTGCCGTCCTTTTCCCTACCCAACCCAAACGCCCGACCTCTCCCATGTCCTCCATGGTGTCCCAAAACATTTGGGTGCTTACCCACACGGATACCCTTTCCCTGGCTCGGTTGCGCCTCCTTCAGCAGCGCATCCCCCCACGACTGGTGATCGCGCCCCTCGCGTGTGTTGAGGGAGCCCCGTGTCCCGAGGCGCTGCGCCTTTACTTGGCAGGACTGGACGCGCGCGGCATTCCTCGCGCGTCCCTGGCTCCTGGACAATGGGGTACCCTCGGCAGGCTGCGGTTCGCCTACCTTCTCCCTGCGGATCCACCGGTCGAGGCGTTACCGTTGGTCATCCGTCTCGACGGGGTGGAGTTCCTACTCCCGCCGGATATGCCCCTTCCCCAGCAGAAGCAGGTGGCGGAGATGCTTCCCCCGGCCGGGGAAGTGCCGCGCGTGCTCCCGTTGCCGTTACCGGAGGGGGGCACATGGCCCGATCCCACCTTCTTGCAAGCCTTGCGCCCCGCGCTGTTGCTGCTGCCGGAAGGGGCGACATACCCGCCGGCCGCTGCTCACGCGGTGCAAAGGTTCCCAACTTGGGTGTACGACCCGCAACAGGGTATCACTTTGCGCGTGCGGAACGGGGAGGTCACGCCCCTTTCCGCGCCACGATGAGGTACGCGCGCGTGAGCAGTAGGTCTTCCGGATACACCGCGAGTTCCTCGCGCAGTTGAGGGGTGAGAAGGTCTTCGCCCTCGTAGGCAAAATCGGCATCGATCCCTTTCTTGGCGTGCTTGGCGTCCACGGGATGCACCGCAATAACATCGAAGTGGCGCGCAAAGGCGTCGACAATGTCCTCAGGGCGCAGGCGATTGACCCCTCGCGTTTCATAGAGCCCGCGCAGGTGTCCCCACGGATAACGGGTATACACTTCAGTGGCCACGTGTCCGCCCGAAAGGCTGTAGTAGTTGTGCCACAGGTGGTAGGAGATGCCGTTCGGTCGGGTCACGCGAACGATTTCCTCGACCAAACGTCCCATGTTGGTTACGTGCTCCAGCACCGCGTTGGACATCACCACGTCGAAGTGAGCATCGGGGAAAGGCATGTGGTAACCGTCGTAGGTGAGGAGGGTGTACGCCTCATGGTTTACCGGGGTGCCGCTGAGGTGCTCCAAGTGCGTGTAATAACGACCGAACTTGTACCGATAGGCCAGGGCCTTGACAAAGGATAGGGCAGGATGTCCGCCCCGGCGCCGGAGGTCGCGAAATGTGGCCCAAATTCCATCCCGATAAAAAGCCCCCATGACGTCGAGGCCGGCCACGAACCGGGCCAGGGGGGTGTAGAGCACGACCTCCGGGTACGTGTATCCGCATCCGAGAATTAGTATGTGTGCCTGCTCGAGGGGGCGCGGGCTGAGTTCGACGATGTCGGCCAGGCTCTTGCGGAAGACGTGGTGGTAGTCGTGTTCGGCGCGCGCGATGGGATCAAATGTCACCAACTCAAAAATACCCCGGGCCATGCTGAACAATCCACTCAATGTACGTCCTCCATTCTTTGGTCGTATTCTGCCCTATATTGACTCTATGACCCCAATTTGAAGGGCCTTCTGGGATTATGTTATCATCCTTTGCCTTGTGTACTTCAGAGAGACCTGGACCCTTGACAAGTAGTTGTTGATCGTGAGTTAGGAGAGGGAGAAGAAATCTTAGGGGGAAGATAATCTATATGTTGTGGCTCGGAGAACACCATATACAACATGCGCACCTCTCCCATCTTCTCCCCCCCTCCTTCCCAACACCCAATACTTTGTCAAAAGTCCAAAGGAGAAAGCAAGGCGCACATGAAAGGGTTGTCATTCAACGGTGGGTGGATATTCATCCGCCTTTCATTGAGGGACAGTACACTTGAGAAGGATTTGGATCGGTGATGGTTACCGTCTTGCACGTGATCGATACGCTAGGTCTGGGGGGCGCGGAACGATTCTTAGTCAACCTGGTACGTTATCTGGACAGGGAACATTACCATCCGATTGTAGCCTGGCTGAGCGCAGAGGGCCCGTTTGCCCGGGATTTGCGTGCCGCGGGTGTTGAAGTGGTGGGAATCAGGGCGCGCGGACATCGGGATCCGAGGGCGGTTCGGCGGCTTTATTCTCTCATGCGGGAACGTCGGGTAGACATTCTGCACACACACTTGTTCGTCGACGGATTTTATGGCCGTCTCGCTGCCCTGTGGGCGCGCGTTCCCGTGCGGGTGGTGACGCAACAGAACGCATACGACGACCCCCAACTCCGCCTACCCGCCTGGCAGATCTGGGCCAACCGTGCATTGGTTCCCTTCACCCAACGTTTTGTGGCTGTCTCACAAGCGGCCAAGCAATATCTAATCGAGGTGGAGTGGGTACCGGAGGACAAAATCTGGGTGCTCCCTAATGCCATCGAGCCGCCGCCGCCCGTTGCCGAGGAGGTAGTCAGGCGCTTGCGGCAGCAATGGGGCAGCGGGCCATTGCTGGGCACGGTCGCTCGGTTGGAACCTCAAAAGGGTTTGGATACACTATTGAAGGCAGTTGCACTACTGAAACAGCGGAACGCTGAGGTGCGTTGCATTATCGTGGGGGAAGGAAAGGCGCGGACAGAGTTGGAGGCGCAAGCACGGACGTTGGGCATTGCCGATGCCGTGCTGTTTGTTGGTACACGCCGCGACATTCCGGCCGTACTCGCTGCCCTCGACGTCTTCGTCCTTCCCTCACGCTTTGAGGGCCTTTCCCTAGCCCTTTTGGAAGCGATGGCGGCCGGCTGTCCGGTTGTGGCTACCGCAGTGTCCGGTAGTGTGGAGGTAGTGCACGATGGAGAAACCGGACTTTTGGTTCCGCCAGGGGACGCGAAGGCCCTTGCCGAGGCAGTGTATCGCTTGCTAACCAACTCGGAGTTGGCAAGACGTGTGGCGCTTGCAGGCAAAGAATTGGTGCTTAAACATTACACCATCGAGCCAATAGCCGGGCGCTATGAAGAAATATATGCGGCCGAGATGGAAAAGGCCCAGAGGTAAAATCCTCTTGGACCTTTTCCAGAAGATTTATATCACCCTGGGAGACAGGAGGACGTTCCATGATGCGTAATCGCTATGTGTGGGGCGGGTTGTTAACGCTGTTTTTGATCAGCGTTATGACCGCAGCTTTCTTCTATGGACAGGTAGACGCGTTTGTGTCCGGTAGTCGCTTAAACCAGTTGGGAAATCCCCAATACTACGATCCCCGAAGTCCTATAAAGCCCGGCATTTATGTCTGGGCCATGCGGGACGAGCGCTATCTCCTGCCGGAAGGAAACGAGGATATTGGTCCTACATTGCCCATTCGTGGGCACATTCGCGCCTTTGACTGGGCGGAATTGGTGAATGTGGATGCGGGCGGTGGGTATCACTATAACATCAACCTTATCAAGCGCCGATTGCGCGAGATATGCAAACCCGATCGAGCCCCTGTCAAAGACCGATGGGCTGCTTTCTACATTCGTCCTTACGCCAGTGGAGGCGACCTACTCATCCCCCGCTACATGTACGATCCTACTCATCCTGGATACGCGATTCGGGGCAACCGTAACGACGCCATCATCGTGGCCCACGATGGAGCCCTCTTGCCCAAATACTGGACAAACTACTTCATGGATGAGTACACCAAATTGATTGAACAATTGGGCCTAGCCTTCGCAAGCGAGGGCGCTTACGAGGAGTGGAAGAACTGCCTGGCTTTTGTGGCTATTGGTACGGGAATCGACGGTGAGACCGCCCCTGCAGAGAAGAAGTACAACGGCGACTACAATGGAGCCGGCATGGGAAGCAATGACTGGGTCAATTACGTTCACCGGATCACCCTCGAGTATGTCAAGGCGTTTAGTATGTGCAACGACGAAGGAAAACCCTGCTTCCCCCTGATGCTTCAAGCCGGCCGTATCTACGAGAACGTAAGTGAGCGTAAGGCCTACTTCGACTACGCGGCCCAATTTGGGGTAGGAGATTCGGTTAATGGTCTCTATCCACAGCAAATTGGTTCTGTGCAGGGCCCAGATTTCCCCTGGTATGGCATGTACGACCCCATGCTCGAGCATCAAGATGTCCCCTTAGCTTTTGAGGGGTACGCTTTCCACGTGGATTGTGAAGAGGACAAAAATGTCTACTGGGCCTTATATAACGCCCTGGACAAACACGTAGATTACTTGCGTCTCAGTGTAGACCTCTTCTTCTATGACTTGCCTAAAGAAGGTCAATTCTTTGATCCTCCTTTCTTCCCTTGGCCTTGTCTGCCTTGGCATGGCTACAACGGAACGGGCTTCTGTCCCTTCCGAGAAGGGGAAGTCAAAGAAGAGAACGTGCGCATGTTCCGTTGGGCATCCCGCTACCTTGGCGCGACCCGCGACAACACTCCCAGTGTGTGGACGATCATGCGCGATTACCGCAAACCCTGGTCGGTGTGCTGGGCCATCGATACCACCGATAGTGGCTTCGAGCCGGGGAACTTCGACTTCTGGCTCTACTTGAAGGAAGACATTCCCGGTGGACGCACCGTTCCCGAAACGAACGAACAGCGCAACTTCGCGGGCAAACCCATCATTCAGGTGGGCTTCAACTTTGATCCCTACAATCCTGATCTCCCGGCCGATTTGAAAGAGGCCTGGTACATCCGGCGCACGGACGAGGAATCGGGCAACCCCTATATGTTCCTGGACGTGGACGACGACTATCTGTGGGGAGGCTCTGCCCAGGTTACGATCACTCTCGTGTACATCGATATGTACACGGACACATTTAGCCTGCATTACCAGGCTGTGGATCAAGTGGATAAGGTTGCGCCTGTCCAGGCTGTGTACGAAATTCCTTCCTTCTACGCGCCCAAGGATGAGTGGGTGCGTGTCTCATCCATCGTCACGGGAACAACGAACATCCCCAAGGAGGGCACGAAGACATTGCGTGCTGCCGTCTTTGTGCTGCCCGACGCGCGCTTCCGCAACGATTTGCCGGAGGGTACCGGAGGCGCGGACTTCTACATCGATTCCAACGGCGATGGCGACGAGTGGGTGCACTTGGTCGACGTCCAGGTGAACCGGGACAGTGTGGTACCTGAACCCACTCCAACTCCCACTTCCACCCCCACCCCTACTCCGACCTTGACTCCCACGCCGACGCCGACACCGCCCACCGCTCGCGTGGAAGGGAAGATTTGGAATGACCTGAACAAGGACTACATCCTCAATGAAGGTGAACCGGGTGTTCCAGATGCCACCGTACGGCTGCTGGATGCTGTGAGTGCCAGTGCCCGCTACACAGTAACTTCTAACGCTGAAGGGATATATGTATTCCCAGCTGTGGATCCCGGCACGTATAAATTGGAAGTCATTCCGCCGAGCGGTTATCAAGCGCCTGCGCCCTTTGACCAACCGTTTGATATCGGCACGCTCGTAGCAGGTAACACATACGACAACATCAACGTTCCCCTCGTCCAACTGCCTACACCCACACCAACCCCATCTCCGACACCGACCCCAGCCGTCATCCAGGGTCGCGTATTTGTGGACGCAAACGGCAACGGGGTATTTGACGATGGTGAATCGGGCATACCCAATGTGGAAGTCCATCTGTATCGACTGCAAGGCAGCATTGCTAACGTGCTTGTAGGTTCAACCACAACCAGTAGCACGGGTGAATTCACATTCAACAACTTGGAGGATGATACCTATCGAGTTGTGCAAGCCCACTTGGGCGACTACATCCCGGCTGACGGCTATGAACGTGAGGTCACGGTCACGCGAGGTAACGTATACAATATACTTTTTGCCAACCGTGCCGTGAACACTCGAATCTTCATACCCAGGATGACCCGGTGAGAACAAGCAGGGGTGGGGTGTTCTCCCACCCCTGCCTGACGAGTCCCCCTCTATTTGAACATGACGACACGAAAAACTCGACGGCCCGGGATGTTAGCTCAAACTATCCCGAGCTTTGCCGAGTCAAACAACCAACAGTGAGGTGGTCCCTATGAATCTATCACGTACTAAGACGGTAGGATTGTCACTGCTGCTGATCGCAGCCCTGCTCCTCCTTGCCTCCGTAGCATTGGCCGGAGCAGGGAAGGATACAATCCCTGAAAGCGTTCAACTGCCCATCACCCCCCAGGTGCGCTATCCGGGCATCTATATCACCGGGCTGTACGCTACATCCGGTGGCGTGGCTATCTTCTCTCAGTTGGACGAGGATGCTTTGGGAGCAGAGGGTGATTTACTGACGGTAAACTGGGGTGAAGTCGAGCCAAATGCACCGGGAGTTTACAATTGGCAGAATATCGACACGGCCCTCGCATGGGCCGGATCGCGCAGTAAAGTCGTGAGTTTCCTGTTGAACACATATGGCAGTGCTCACGGCGTCGTGGGAGCCATGCCCTCTTACCTGTGGGATCCAACAAATCCGGACTACGTACCCAACGCGGTTGTCTACACGGGCTTTGATGGATGTGCGAACAACTACGACAACCCTCGCTGCGTGTTTCCCCGCTACTGGAGCGACGAATACCTCCAGGCCTATGAGAATTTCCTCAAAGCCATGGGGCAAAAGTATAACGGCGACCCACGAGTGGAATTCGTCGCGATTGGCATCGGGCGCGATGGAGAAAACTACCCCGTTCACTATGGAGATCAAGAGTTAAAAGACAAATTCTTTGCCGAGATCGAAAAAGACCTAGCCACGAAGGATCTTTTCTGCGAGCCCGATTGTACGGATGCCTTAAGTGTGTGGATTGCAGTCGTAAAGAAGTTCATAGATTTCTACTATGAGGCATTTCCCAACAAGGTCATCTACGTCCAATTGGCCGGCTCCGTCTTTCCCTTTTACGAACGCTCCATTGAAAAACAACAGATCCTCGATTATGCCCAATACTTGAACGAAACCCAAGGCGCTGCAATTGGACAATCCGTTAATAACATGTATCCCAATTGGAACTGGGCCTACATCCCACGACGAACGGGCTTCTTCGATCACCTGCCTGCTCACGGATACGACTTTGCGCATGGAGGCCAAATAAAGGGCAACCCAGATCACACCTACCCCGTAGCAATGGAAGGGTATCAAAAGTGGATTGGATGTGAGGGTGAAACACAGGTATATTGGGCTCTGCTTAATGCCTTGAGCAAGCATCCTGAATACTTGCGTATTTACAACACCGTCCTTGTCGAATGGAATGACGAAGAGAATCAGACTGGCGGGCCTAATTGGAACAAACCTCGCACAGAAATCATTCGCTTGTTCCGCAAGTGGAAGAAGTACCTGGGACGCTCACCTCAGAATACGCCGGGAGCGTGGATTGCCCTGCGCGAACACAAAGGGCCTTGGTACACGTGCCAAGGCTATGGCGATTCCAACCAGCGAGTTCGCACCGGATACCCTGACTGGGGCGACTATTCGTATTGGATCTATCACGACTTTACTAAGACAGGTGGCAAGACG
Source organism: Anaerolineae bacterium (assembly GCA_026983525.1). Taxonomy (GTDB): domain Bacteria; phylum Chloroflexota; class Anaerolineae; order JAADDB01; family JAADDB01; genus S141-23. Next base: position 13,785 of record JALWHQ010000337.1, read on the forward strand.
GTGCCGGAAACAGCGTTCCCAGCCATTTACACATGGGACGGGCCCATTGCTGCCATTGATTTCATGGGGGATCCGTACACCACCTATTTCAATGACGATCCTTATAATCCGGATTTGCCCCGCCGCAAGGAAACCTGGGCCATTCGTCGCACGGATGAGTCCACGGGCAACCCGTACATGTTCTTCGATGTCGACGATGCTTATATAGGGCCTGACAATCCTGCCAGCGTTGTGACTATCACCGTCACCTACGTGGACATGGGCACGGATACATTCAGTGTGCACTATCAGTCCCAGTCACAAGGATGGCGCGGAAGCAAAGCCCCCCTCAAAGCTCTCTATGAAGTACTGCCTGACGATTCCCTGCGCCCCATTACAGTGACCCAAGGCATCACAGATGTGCCCAAGGAGAATACCAAACAGATCCGTCAGGCGGTCTTCGTAGTGACCGACGCGGACTTCCGCAACGGCATTCGCGAATACTCCGACTTTTATATCGACTCCAACAACGATGGCGACGAGTGGGTCCACATGGTGCACGTGACCAAGGGCGACGTACCTGCCGCGCCCACCCCAACACCATGGCCAACTCCTACAC
>JALWHQ010000338.1 GCA_026983525.1 Anaerolineae bacterium
GTCCCCTACCCCCCATTCGGGGCGTAAGGACCCCACCCCGTTCCACGAGAGAATGAGGTGGGCGCCCAACGCGCGCGCGGCCCACACATTTGCCCGGTGATTCACAAAGCGCGCCGAACGTCGCAAAGCGCCTTCCCCATGACGGGATGTGAAGGCCAAGGTCAAGCCCTTGGCCTCGAACAGGTGAAAGGTCGCGGCCACGCCATACGGCGTTGAGGGCTGGATGCGCTCATGCACGGGCACGAATTGTTCCAGATTCAAATGATAGGCGGCCGTGCCGCCAAAGATCACCACCGGGATTCGTTGTGTCATCTTTTCCCCGCGTCTTGTTTTGGGTAACAGAAAGTGTGGAAGTGTAGGGTTATACTCCCATTGGGTATCGGTATAGGGTATCAGGTATTGGGTATCGGGTATCAGCGCACATGATAGGTTTGACACAAGGGGAATGTCAAGGTAGGATGAGCCATTCCATCAAAGGAGAGGCGCCATGGTGTACTATCTTTCTCGCCAGGAATTGGCCCAGGGCTTCGATGACAGCCTCGCCATGATCCAAGCGGTCCTGTCCCAGGCAACAGAAGCGGATTATCACCGTCCGACTGTAAACCCCAAGTGGAATGTGCACGACACCATTGCGCACCTGGCTGGCTCGGCATTTGGGTTGCTGGCGACCATCGACCGGTTCTTGAAGGGGGGCGGTTTGCCCTCGGAGTTCGACCTGGACTACTGGAACGAACGCCAGGTCGAGAAGCGCCGCTCCCGCACGATGGCCGAACTGTTGGAAGAAGTCCGTCAGGGTCACGAGAAGGCCAAGGCGCTTTTGGCGAGCCTCTCAGATGACGACCTGCGCGTACGGGGTACCCATCCCGCGGGCGGGGAAGTGAGCGTAGCAGGCGTGTTCTTCCTCATCCCACAGCATGAACTGACCCACCTGGCCGATGTGGCCCAGGCCTTAGGGGTGGAACTTCCCCCTTCTGTTTCCCGGCAAGATCCCATGCGCAAGGATCGCCTGTGGTGGCGACTGGAGGATGTGCGGGCAGAGGTCAAGGCGCTGGCCGCTTCCCTTTCCCCCCGAGCAGTGGCAGGTTCCCGTTTACGAGAAGTGGACGGTACGGGATGTCATAGCCCACTTGGCTGCCGCGGAGAAGGGGCATGTGGAAGTGGGGTGGCGGCTTATGCGGGGGGAACCCACGGAAGTCCCCGACTTCGACCTGGATGCCTACAATAATCGCTCCGTGGAGCAGCGGCAGCACATGTCCCCTGAGGAATTGCTGGTGGAGTTGGACGAAGCACGAGCGCTCACGGCCCAACTCCTGGCCGCGGTGAGGCCGGAGGATTGGGAAAAGCGCGGGCCTCATCCGGGCGGCTTTGAGGTCACTGTGGAAGGAATCTTCAAAGTCATTGCCCTGCACGAACGCCGTCACCTGAAGGATATACAGAAGGCGTTGGGAGCAGGGTGAGGGGACTCACCTTTACCCCATAGTCTCGAATTTCGAAGTGCAGGTGGGGGCCGGTACTGCGACCCGTCGTGCCCACTGCGCCGATGGGCTGGCCTTTCACCACCCGCTCGCCTTTTCCCACCCAAATGCTGTGCAAATGGGCGTAGAGGGTCCGATACCCATTGCCGTGATCGACCACCACCAGCCATCCGTATCCTGTTGTATCCCATCCCGCCCAGGAGACGACCCCCGTATCCGCTGCAGCAACCAAGGTTCCTTCGGGCGCGACGATGTCCAACGCCGGATGCCGACGCGACCACTGTTGCGACAGCGGCCCCTGCACCGGCCACACAAAGTGACCATCACCAAATGTCCAGGGTGATACGTCCACCTCGGGCGGCAGGGGGACGAGAATGCGCTGGCCGGGTATGACCCAGTAAGGGGGCGCACGCAGTTCGTTCTGGGGCATGGCAACGATGTCGCCAAGGGCGACGCCGTACGCGCGTGCAACCGCAGCCAACGTTTGCCCTTCGGCCATCACGTGGCAGACGCTGCGCTCGGGAGGGATGAGAAGCACCTCACCCGCATTGAGGGGCGCGTTTGCCGCGCGCGAGCGCGGGAGCGCGCAGGCCATCTGATGGAGCGGGCGGTGAAACTTTCGCGCCAGGTCAAAGAGGGTTTCGCCGTCACGGACAGTGTAGGGAATGTTTTGTGGTGGTGGGACAAGTGTAGAAGGGGCAACCTGAAAGGAGAGGAGAGGGAGAAAGTTCACGGAGTCATCGGCACGCACAGGCCACACGGCCAACAGGACCAATAAAAGGGCAAAGCACCACGATAGCCATCTCCATCGTCCACTTGAACGTTGTCCCTTACCAGTTCTCATCCCGCTCGTACCCCAATTCGACAAGCAATACGCCTGCTACTGATTTAAAGACGCGCTTATGTTCCTCGGTAAAACGTTGGCGCCAATCACCGATGACGCCCTTACGAAAGGTCGCACTCCGTCGGTAGAACAGGCGGCGGGCCACATCTTCCATTTCTCGAGGGGATAGAGTTATATCTAAGTGTTTGCATATACCCTCAAGAGCCTGCATCTGGCGTACTTCATCTCCACCGCCATGAGGACCTACCAGATCTTCAAAACGGACGACATGGGCACCGTATGCTCGCCACTGCCAGATAGCCCTAAAGCGAGTATTAATGTCTAACAAACGGCCGCGTGGATTCCCATCTGGCGGCTCAAAACCCGTGATAGAAGCCATTAAACGTTCGTCGTCGTCTTGCATTTGCAGGTAGTACGGCCTCAAGCGATGGCTTTTATCCATATACGTCACATAATGGTAATGAGAAACAACGATATCTCGAGGATCGCGAATGATGACGACCATGCGTGCGCCACGCCCATTGAGTAATGTCTGCCACTCAGGAGCATACGAAAGGTGGGCGGTAAGAAATTCTCCCGGCCGAATGCCGTTAAGTTGACGCACGGTTCGTGAGCGGGGGTGAAAATCGTTGACATGCTGCCTGTTGTAAATCAGCCCCAAGAGTTCTAATGTACGAGCCAAGAGATGGCTCCCGGCTTTGGGTACACTGTTTGCCACCACAGGAAAGGGAACACGAGGAATGCCGACTATGGCAAGCCATAGCCTATACGTGTAGAGACGCCAAAGGCGAAGTGCTCTATCCTTAGTGCGCATGAGAGTATAACCAAACAAGGGGGGACGAACGTCGTTCATTCGTCCCCCCTTTGAGTGAAACCAGTGCAGGAGCGCCTTACTTCTTGTAAGCGTTGTAGGCTGCCTGCTGATCCGGGTAGAACATGTCAACTACGCCGGCCACCGGCACGTCGGAAACGACTTCCACACTGCCTTGGAAGTTCGTACCCAAGGCATTGTACAGAGGGCCAGAGTGCTCCGGACTGGTCTTGGAGCAATGGGCCGCCGGGATATCGGCGCAGAAGCGGGTGTTATAGCCATGTCCCGTACCGGCAGGAATAGAGTCGGTGAACTCGTACACTTTGTTCCCGTTCTTATCATACCACTTGACGGTCACGTTCGCGGTCGAAGAAGAGACATTCTGTACGAACACACCGACCCATTGAGCCCAATTGGACCCCGCCTTAATACGATATACCGCCGGATAGAATACATTGGTGCTGCCCGTTGAAGTTCCCTCGGCCACGTACATGCTGGCACGCGGTGTGTCCACACCTGCTGCAGCGAAGGCACGAGCCAAGTATACAGCCGCCAACGGTTGCCCGTTGTTCGACTTCACCCGCAGAGCACCGACGAAGTTGTCGCCCAGAGCGCTGAAGACAGGCCCCGTGTGATTCGGGCTGGTGCGATTGCACAAACCGCTCGGATAGTTGGAGCAGAAGCGGGTGTGATACCCCTTGGCCGCGTTAGGAGCAATGGTATCGTTGAAGGAGTAGACTGTGTTACCCTGTCGGTCGACAAAGGTGACCGTGATGTTGGCCGTCTGGTTGCCCAGATTCTGGATGATGTTACCGCCATCTTCCGCCCACTTGTTGGCAATGTAGCGGCGCTTGATGCGCGGGAAGACCAATTCGGTGTCACCGCTGCTGACACAATTGTATCCTTGGCTGAAGTCTCGCCAGAGCATGATAACAACAGCCGCCAATTTCTTGCCGTTCGTCGAAGTGATCTTCACACTGCCCAGCCATCCGTCCCTGGGTGGATCGGTTATCGGCAGGTTTAGATCGGTCAAATCCCAAACCTTGCTCGCCCCCTCAGGAATGCTGGCCGTTACAGGATTCCCGTTCCACGCGTTGCCATTCCGATCGAAGAATTCAAGTTTGACGTCCGCACTGCCTGTGTCTGCATTCTGTACAGAGATAAGTGACTTCTGAATGTTATTACGAGCTGCCAGGGAAGGGCAGTAAAGAGTGGTTGCACCTTCGGGCACACCGTTGTAAGCGGCAGCGGTCGTCTGGTCCGCACTTTGGCCGCCCGTCCAGTGGATGGTGGCTACCGAGGCGCCTTCCTGATCCGAGGAAATGACGCCACTGCCATTCCACCCATCGCCCAAGCCGGAATCGGCGGCGAGGAAGTCATAGGCCCCCTTTGAGGGCACATTCGCGTTGCGGGTGCGTTCAATCGTACCACTGGGGTTGTAGTAATCAATAGTGACTACCGCCGCATTGTTCGAGATGTTCATAAAACGCACATCTGTGCTTCCACTGCCCGGATTAGGGCCAGCCGCCGCCATCACCATGCTGGCGATGACCAAGAGCCCGACAACAGCGAGCAATACACTTCGCATCTTACGCATGAGATTTACCCTCCTTCACCTAATTAGATTGAGATGGACAGGGATCTACCTGCCCCATGCTTGTCTCGTTTCCAGAGTAGCAGATGAAGGGACGAAGATCAATACTCTCTTTGGAGTAATTTGCATTGAGGAGAGGCAATTTGCCCATTTATGTCAATAACCCGATGGGAGTATTTCAGTACGCGCCTTTGCCTCGGAGCACAACCCAGATGGTCCGCCAGAGGATCTGGATGTCCAGAAGCAGGGAATAGTGCTGAATGTAATAGAGGTCGTATTCCGTGTGCAGGTGCATGGGCTTGTCGGCCCGTCCGCTCACCTGCCACCATCCCGTAATTCCGGGAGGCACACTGAAGCGTTTCCACTGCCAGGGCTGGTAGTGCTCCATCATCTGGGGAATTTCTGGGCGCGGGCCCACGAGGCTCATTTCCCCTTTCAACACGTTGAATAACTGGGGGAGTTCGTCTAGGCTGAGTCGCCGGAGTATACGGCCAATGGGCAGGACGCGCGGGTCATCCTTATGTTTATGGATGACCGTCCCGTCAGGCAAGCGCCGGACCACTTGGTCGAACTTAGCCTCTGCATCCGGCACCATTGTACGGAATTTGTACATCTTGAAGATACGCCCGTTCTCTCCAACCCTCGGCTGCTTGAAAAGGACTGGCCCATCGGGAGAGGTCACTTTAATGGCTATGGCAATCACTACCATAAGTGGCCACACTATCAACAATAGAAGTGTGGCCAGTACAATGTCCATAACCCGCTTGAGTAGACGGTTGAAACCATCAATGGCAGGATCACGCAGCCCAATGAAGGGAATGCCCTCGAAGGTTTCGACTGTCGTTTTGGAGATAGCCAAGTCCACCAGGTCCGGTACAACGCGAATGCTTACCGGCAACGTATAGAGGACGCGAATAGTGTCTGCCATGGAAGATTGCGCCCGTAAGGGCAGAGCAAAGATGACCTCATCCACTCCATGGTTCCGAACAATGGAGACAATATCTCCAGATCGCCCTAATACAGGTATACCCTCGATAAGTGTCCCCTGCTTTTTGATATCGTCGTCAATGAACCCAACAAGTTTTAGCCCGGTCCACTCCAAAGTACGAATTTGTCGGGCAACCATACGCCCCAACGCCCCAGCCCCCACAATGAGTACGCGCTCCATGTCTCGCATGCGCGGCCCGGCATAGCGAAAGGCCAACCGCAACGCTGTCCGATGGCCGAGAATCAGCCCAGTGTTCAAGAGGACAAAGTAAATGAACAAGAGTCGAGGAAGGTCGCGCACAGTAAGATAGAGAAAACCGGCAAAGGTCAGGGCGGCCAGTCCAGAAGCCAGACTGAGACGCTGCAGTTCCTCGTGCACTCTCAAAGTTTTTCGTGGATTGTAAGCTTCCACCAGGAGGAAGATACCCAGCCAGATAGAAACTGCAGCCACATAAACGGCCCGCGACATAGGAATGAGGGATGGAGCCAGGGAAACTCCTATAGGCAAATACACGCGCACCAGGTACGCTGTGTGCAATGCAGCCAGTGTTAGGAGAACATCGCATCCTATGAGGTACAGGGCGTAGTTAATGGCGTGAAGGCGCCGCATAGATGCATCTCCTTGCCTCTTAGGAATCGTCAAGGCGATCCTTCAATGCGGCCACTCGCCCCAAGAATTCCTGGGTTTCTGTGTACATTTCGTGGATGTACTTGTAGAGGTCGGGGTCGATGAAAATCTCCAATTGTGAAACGTTCTCACCGTCAGGGCTCCAATAGTGCTCGAACTTGCGGCGCAGGGCCTCTGCTTCCTGGGCCAATGCCTCCACATATTCTCGCATCGAACTCATAAGCATCTCCTTCGTTCTCGCAGATTTTTAGGTAGAGGAGTCAGGAGTAAAGCATTCCGAAGACGCTCTTCCCCTAAGATACTTTTCCCTCGGACAAATTCTACGTCCGAGACGCAGGTATGGACCTTCCGCACATTATACCTTCCCCCTTAGAAATGAAGAAGCCGGCCTACCAAGGATTCACGCGCGATAGACAAGCCCTCCTACGTGCTCAGTCCCGTCCACTTGAAGAGGGCGGGAAGCCACCAGGACACGCTCAATCCTACAAGTACATAGCGCATTGCGCGCGCGGCCATGTATAGCCCATAGGGTTCTTTGAAAGGCAAGAGCACGTGCATTCCTGTGTACACAGCCATGACCACCAACAACCCCAACACCCCACGCAGAATCCTCACCCACCAAACGCCACCTCCCTCAAAATGAATCCACCGCCGTTCTATCGCGAATCCAATGCTCATCCCCCACAAAGTTGCCGCAGAAGGGATGGCGCTCGCGGCAGGCCAACGGTTATCTTGAGCGGGGTGGAGAAGCACCATCACCACCGCCAAGCCTGTCACGGCCCAAACAACTCGATACACCGACCAATCCTTCACCGCATCGCCTACGCGCGGGCCGAGAACCATGAAAAGAACACCCCCCAGTACGCCGATAACCAATCCCCCCACCACGTCATGGGGATAGTGGACGCCGTTGTAAATGCGGGAAAAGGAAATCACCCCTACAAGGACAACGGCAAGTGCCCACAGCCACACGCGCCTCACGCGCCAGGCCAGTACACCCCACACCGTCGTGCTGATCTGGGCGTGCCCACTGGGGAATCCCGGGCCATCTGGCCGCACAACCAGGTTGCGCCAGAGAGCCTCCGGGGGACGAGGCATGTTCCACATGTACTTGAGGGCACTGTTCACGTAGCCCGACAACAACAGTGCGTAGGCCCCCCAGCGTCCAAGGGAGGGGTTGACGCACCAATACAGCAAAGGGAGAAAGAACAGGTAGAACCATTCCTCTCCCAGAAAGCTCCCCGCGCCGAATAGGACATCCCAGAAGGGGGTGCTGTAAGCCTGCACATTCTGGATGAACGACTCGCCGGCCGTGTACCAGGAAGGGGGCATGGGTCACTCCGCGCTGCGCACCGCCTGTAGCACCCAGCGGGCACAATTGACCATGTCCTCGATGGCGATGTGCTCGTTCTTGGTGTGTACGTCGGCTTGGCCGGTGCTGATGACCACGCTGGGAATGCCCTTGTGGTTGAAGATATTGGCGTCTGTGCCCCCACCCGCCTCTTTGTAGATGGGTTCAAAGCCCAGCGCGCGCGCTGCCTCCGCGACCCATCGCACAAGGGGCGCGTTCAGTGGATGCCGATATCCGTTGAAAATCCGCGTGACCTCGATCTCCACCTGTGCCCCGTATCGATCCGCGGCTTCTCGCAAACAGGCCATCATGTGCTCGGTTTGGGCCACCAACTTGCTCTCGTCACGACTACGGGCTTCCGACCACAGTTCCACGCGTTCGGGAATGATGTTCGTCGCCACACCGCCCTGGATGACGCCCACGTTGGCCGTGGTTTCCTCATCGATCCGTCCAAGGCGCATGGAGACGATAGCCGAAGCAGCCACTTGGATGGCGCTAATGCCCTTTTCTGGTTCAGACCCTGCGTGGGCAGCCCGTCCGGTGATCGCGGCCCAGTGTTTGTCCTGATAAGGGGCGGCAATGACGATGGTACCGATGGGGCCACCGCTATCCAGCACCAAACCACGCCGACTCTGGAGTTGGTCCGTATCCAGGGCTTGCGCTCCCAACAGGCCTCGCTCTTCCCCGACGGTAAACACGACCTCGATGGGTGGACGCTCCACGTCCGGATTTTCTTGCAAAGCCTGCATCACCTCCAGAATGACGGCAACGCCCGATTTGTCATCCGCGCCCAGGATGGTCGTCCCATCGGAATAGATGACGCCGTCACGAATAACGGGTTTGATGCCCCGATCCGTGCCCACCGTGTCCATATGGGCGTTGAGCATAACCGAAGCCCGCTCATCGCCTGGAAAGCGAGCGATAAGATTTCCCGCCGCATCCATGTAAACATCTTGGGTCAGGCCTTTCAGCACTGTCAGGAGATGGTCACCAATAGCGGCTTCATCCCCGCTGGGGCTATCGATCTGCACCAATTCCAGGAACGTGTCTACCAAACGGTCGCGGTTGATCATGGGGACATCGCCTCCTTGCGAGAGTGGAGCCATCAAGAGACATTGTACTCGAACGCAAATTTGGCGACCAACTTGAGGCAATGGCAAGATAGTATGCTACTCTACAGGAGGCCAAAGGACGGTGGAGCCAACGTCACCTGTGCGATGGAAACGTACCCTTTACATTGCCGTCCTTGCCCAACTCACGTCCGCGGTGGGGTTCTCCGTCATCTTCCCCTTCCTACCCCTTTACGTCCAGGAATTGGGCAGCCGCTGGGGATTGGGTGTGGAATTTCTGGCCGGCATGGTTTTCTCCGCCCAATCACTAACGATGATGGTCGCTTCGCCCATCTGGGGGGCGCTGGCGGATCGCTATGGGCGCAAACTCATGGTGGAGCGGGCCACCTTTGGCGGCGCGGTGATCATTTTTCTCATGGCCTTCCCCCGCTCCGCGGAGGAATTGGTGCTGCTGCGTGCCGTTCAAGGGCTAATTACGGGCGTTGTTTCCGCGAACACGGCTTTAGTTGCTGCGGTCGCGCCGCGAGAACGGGCCGGATACGCGCTGGGCATGCTGCAGACAGCCCTCGCTGCCGGGGTGGCTATTGGCCCCCTGGTGGGTGGGGTGTTGTCGGATACCTTCGGCTACCGGGTGACCTTTGCCGTGACGGCCGCTCTTTTGTTCATCGCAGGTCTCCTCGTATGGTGGGGTGTAGAGGATAGGCCGGTCGATCCTGGCGCGCGCAGGCGCGTTGGCTCCTTCATTCAGGAATGGCGACACGTGCTTTATGAGCCGGGGGTGTTGCGCGTCTTCGGCATTCGCTTTGCGTCGCGCTTCGCTCGCGCCATCCTCGCCCCCATTCTGCCCTTATTTGTGGATGCGTTGACTGCAAGCCGAACCGGGGTGGCCACACTTACGGGTGTTGTCACGGCCACGCGTGCCTTCTCCGCCACACTGAGTACGTCCCGACTGGGGCAACTTGGGGACCGGATAGGGCACCGCCGCACGTTGCGGATGGCCATCCTCGTCCTCGGTGTGGCCTTCTTACTCCATGGGGCGGCCACGTCGGTGTGGCATCTCATCCTACTTCAGGCCCTGGTGGGTGTTGGCCTGGGGGGATTGAACCCCTCCGTGTCGGCGTTATTGGCTCACTACGTACAAGAGGGAGAGGAGGGGGCCGTCTATGGTCTGGAGAATTCCGTCCTGGCCGCCGCGCGCGCCGTCGCCCCCATGGTCGGGGCCAGCCTCGCCGCGTGGGGAGGGTTGCGCTGGCCGTTCGTTTTGAGTGGGCTCATTTATCTGGTGGTGGCCTTCACGCTGCTGCCCACCCTGCCCGACGAGCGCCAGCCCTTGTCGTTAACATAGAACCCAGCCTTTGGCCTAAAGAAAGGGAGCGTCGAGGAGACGCTTCCTTTCATCCTTGGCGTGCCGGCCATTCTTCTCACTTTCTTTCCCTACGCACACCAGACACAACCGCTTGGCTCCAGGCGCACATCCCTGCTTTCGATGGCCCCCTCCCCAGAGACCCAGCCCTGCTACGCCTGAAATAAAGGCTTGCACGTTGAAGAAATTGGAACAGTGCCCACCCTCTTACCTTAAAAGAGTAGCTTCATAAATCTGAGGCCTTTGTCGATGAATGGCCTGAACTGTCTGACAGGAACGTTGACAAATCGCCAAACAGATGGTAGAGTAGAGATGCCACAGCCGAGGAAAATCATGTGCATCTTGCGGCCTGTGGGAAAATCATCCTCAACCCGGTATCCCCTACGCCTTTTCGAAAGGAGGGACGGCCATGGCGGAGAAGAAGGTCTGGACCCGACGGCATTTCCTGAAAATGGCAGGTCTGGGCCTGGCCGCGACCGGAGTGGCGGCCTGTGCCCCGCAGGAGCAACCCACGCCGACGCCAGCGCCCCAGCCAGAGAGCAAGCCCGCGGCTGCCGCGCCCAAGAAGTTGAAGGCGGCATGGGTGTACGTTGGACCTGTGGGTGACTATGGGTGGACCTTTGCTCACGATTTGGGACGCAAGTTCGTGGAAGAGAAATTCCCCTGGCTGGAAACCACCTATGTGGAATCGGTGGCCGAAGGCGACGCGATGCGCATCATCGACCGCTTCATTCAGGAAGAGGGTGCGGATGTCGTCTTCACCACCAGTTTCGGCTACATGGACGACACCATCAAGGCGGGGGAGAAGTACCCAGATAAGATCTTCTTCCACTGCTCCGGGTACAAACGCCGCGAGAACGTGGGCACCTACTTTGCCGAGTTCTACCAGTTGTATTACTTGAACGGCCTCATGGCCGGCGCGCTGACCAAATCCAACAAACTGGGGTATGTGGCCGCACATCCTATTCCTGAAGTCGTGCGCCACATCAACGCCTTCGCCCTGGGGGCACGCGAAGTCAACCCGGATGCGACCGTGGACGTCCGCTGGCTCTTCTCCTGGTTCGACCCGGCCAAAGCGCGCGAGGCCGCGGAATCCATGATCGCGCAGGGCGTGGACGTCCTCGCCTTTACCGAGGACACACCCACGGTCATCGAGGTGGCCCAAGAGTACACCGAAAAGGGACAGCCCGTCTACTCCTTTGCCCACTACAGTTCCATGCAGCGCTTTGGTGAGGATGCCTGTGTGAGCGGCCAGTTGGTGAACTGGGGTGTGCTGTACCTGGACATTCTGGCCAAGGTGTATGCGGGCGCGTACACCCCCAAGGATCTGGCCGACGTGGACTACTGGTGGATGCTGCGCGAGAAGGCTGTGGAACTGGGCAGCAAGCGCGGTGTTCCCATCAACCCCAAGTTCGAAGGCCCGCTGAAGGAGAAGAAGGTCAAGGATCCGATCCTGGGCGAAATCAGCGTCTACGACCTAATATTTACACGCATGGAGCAGATGGCCGAGGAGACTGTGGTCTTCGATCCCTTCTCCGGCCCCATTCGCGACCAGGACGGCAAGGAGCGCATCCCCGCGGGCACGCGCGCCACGCACGACGATCTGTGGACAATGGACTACTTCGTGGAGGGCGTCATCGGCAAACTCGAGAAGCCCGCGTAATCGCGACGGCCTCGGGCGGATCGTCATTCCCTGCCGTGAATCTCAGCGTGAGGAACCCATTTCGTGCGGATTCGGGAGCCAGGATGCCCGAATCCGCACGAACTTCAATAGCACGCACTTTTTACCGGGAGCGTTCGACTGATGGAGACATCTGTTCCCCTGGTGTTGATGAAAGACATTGTCAAGCGATTTCCTGGCGTCGTGGCGAACGCGGGCATCACCTTTGAGGCGCGAGCGGGCGAAGTGCACGCGCTGTTGGGCGAGAATGGCGCGGGCAAAACCACGTTGATGAACATCCTCTACGGCATTTACCAGCCGGACGAGGGTGAAATCTATATTCGCGGCCATCGCGTCACCATCCACTCCCCTCGAGACGCACTACGCCTGGGCATCGGCATGGTGCACCAGCACTTCATGCTCGTCCACCCTCACACGGTGGCGGAGAATGTCATCCTGGGGCTGGACGATGTTCCCTTTCATCACCCCACGCGCGTGGTGCGCGAGAAGTTAGCCGAGTTCTCCGAACGCTACGGACTGCGGGTCGACCCTGACGCGTACATCTGGCAACTTTCCGCGGGCGAACAGCAGCGCGTGGAGATCATCAAAGCCCTCTACCGCGGCGCGGAGGTGCTCATCCTCGATGAGCCCACGACCATGCTCACCCCGCAGGAAGCGCGCGAACTCTTCGCCACCATGCGCCGCATGGCCGAGGAAGGGCGCACGGTGATCTTCATCACCCATAAACTGGAAGAGGTGATGGAGGTCAGCGACCGCGTCACGGTTCTGCGCAGGGGGAAAGTGGTGGGCACGCTGAACACCCGCGATACCAACGAGCGGGAACTGGCGCGGCTCATGGTAGGGCGCGAGGTCATTTTCCACCTGGAAAAGAAACCGGTGACACCGGGACGCGAGGTGCTGCGCGTGGAAAACGTGAGCGCCCTGAACGACAAGGGGGTTCCCGCCCTGCGCAATGTATCTCTTACCGTGCGAGAAGGCGAGATTCTGGGCATCGCCGGAGTGGCGGGAAACGGCCAGCGTGAACTGGTCGAGGCCATTACCGGCCTGCGCATGGTAACCGAAGGACACGTGTTTATCGACGGAGTAGAGGTGACGAACAAATCCGCGCGGGAGGCGCTCCTGCGGGGGGTCGCGCACGTCCCGGAGGAACGCATGCACATGGGCATGGTGCCCAACATGAGCATCGCCGAAAACCTGATCCTCAAGGGATACGACCGCGCCCCCTTTTCCCGGGGACTCTTCCTTGACCGCCAGGCCATCCTTTCCCACGCCAACCGCATTATCCGTGAGTTCCAGATCGCAGCCCCGAGCCCGTGGACGCCGGCCAAACTCCTCTCGGGAGGGAACATTCAGCGGGTCATTCTGGGGCGCGAACTGTCCCTGAACCCACGCCTTCTGGTGGCTTCCCATCCCACCTACGGGCTCGACGTGGGAGCGACGGAGTACATTCGCCGCCTCTTGCTCGAACAGCGAGAACAAGGTATGGCCATTTTGCTGGTGTCTGAAGATTTGGAGGAGATTTTTGCGCTGAGCGACCGCATCGCGGTGATGTTCGGTGGGCGAATTATGGGCATTCTGGATGCAAAGGAGGCGACCGTAGAAACCGTGGGCGCGATGATGGCCGGTCTAACCACCGTTGCGGAGGCTGCCTAATGGGAATTCGGGTACGTGTAGAACGACGATTGACCGTGTCCCCGCTGGTAACGGCCGTTTCTTTGGTTGTTTCCCTCCTTATTGCTCTACTGGTTATTGCAGGTACGTTTCTCCTGGCAGGCGTGGATCCGGTGGTGGCGTACACACGCATGTTTCGGGGGGCTTTCGGTAGCACCTACGGCCTGATGGAAACTCTGGTGAAAACCATTCCCCTATTAATCACGGCTGTGGGACTCAGTGTGGCCTTTCGGGCTGTGATATGGAACATCGGGGCAGAAGGGCAGTTGCTCATGGGCGCGGTGGCAGCCACGTGGGTGGCGCTTTTTCTCATGCCGGGCGCGCCTGCCTGGCTGATGATTCCGTCCATGTTTATCGCCGGATTCATTGCCGGCGCGCTGTGGGCCCTCATCCCTGCCTTCCTGCGAGCCAAGTACCAGACCAACGAGGTCATCACCACCCTGATGACCGTGTACATCGCCTCAGAGTTCGTCAATTATTTGGTTTATGGGCCCTGGAAGGGGGCGAAGGAGTGGGGGTTCCCTTACTCCGATAAGTTTCCCCAAGCGGCTCAGTTGCCCGTCATCGGCGTGACACGCGTACACTATCCGACCCTTGTCCTTGGATTGGTCCTGGTCGTTCTGATATACATTTTCCTGATGCACACCAAGTGGGGATACGAAGTTCGCGTGGTGGGCGAAAATCCCACCGCAGCCCGATATGCCGGCATCGATGACATCAAAGTCATCTTGCTGGTGATGATCATCAGCGGCGGTTTGGCCGGACTGGCCGGTGTAGGTGAGGTAGCAGGGGTTCACCATCGGCTGCGCGTGGCCTCGGGCATTTCGGCCGGATACGGGTTCACGGCGATTATCGTCGCCTGGCTGGGGCGACTCAATCCCTTTGCCATT
>JALWHQ010000339.1:0-2963 GCA_026983525.1 Anaerolineae bacterium
GGGGAAGCAAGCGCGCGGGGGGATGTTGGCCCGCGAGCGCGAGTGGCGGGAACTGCCCGCCCAGATCGAGGCCGCTCGAGCCAGGCTTGAGGCCGCGCGATCTACCTTGAAAAAGGAGGAGGAAGCCCTGGCCGCGGCCCGCGGGGCGCGTGAAGACCTCCGTCGGGAGCACAAGCGCCTCGAGCAGCGGCTCATGCAGGCCCAGGAGGAGGCGCGGCGCCACGAGCGCGACCTTTCCCGTCTGGACGCGGCCCTGGAGGCGCAGGAAAGCGTGCGCGAGCGGCTCCAGGGCGAGATGGACGCCCTGCGCGAGCAAGGGCAACGCCTGGCCGAGGAGCGGGCTCGCCTGGAGGGGGAGAAGCAGGCGGCCGAAGCGTCCCTGGCCGAAGCCCAGGCCCGCCTGGATGCCATCGACGACGAGGAGGTTCGTTCCCGCCTGGCGTACTGGGAGTCCCTGGCCGCGAGCCTCGAAGGGCGGCGCCAGAGCATCGAGCACACCATTGCCACGTTGCGGGAGGACATGGCGCGGGAGCAGGGGGTGTTGGCGGAGCGCCAGTCCCGCATCCAGAAATTGGAGGAAGAACTGGCCGCATTGGACGAGGCGTTGTCGCGACTTCAGGCCCGCGTGGGCGAGGTGAAGGAGCGGCTGGAAGCCCTGGAACGGCCCGCGTTTGAGGCCGAGCAGCGCGTGTTGAGCCTGGAAAAGGAAGAGACATCGCTGGAGGAGAAAATCGAACAGGAGCGGCGGCGCCTGCACCAGGAGGAGTCCTACCTGGCCCAGGCGACGCTGGCCGTTCAGCGGGCAGAGGATAACCTGCACCACCTGCGCAGCCAGATCGAGGAGGATCTGGGGCTGGTGCGGCTGGAGGAGCAGAACGGCACGTTCCCCGCTCAGGTTCCCCTGCCCTTTGGGGACGAGGTGGTCGCGCTTCCCAAGGTGACGCAGGTGCCGGCGGACCTGGAAGAGGACATTCGGCGCTTGCGCATCCAGTTGCGTAACCTGGGGCCCATCAATCCCGATGCGCCCCAGGAGTACGAGCAACTGAAACAGCGCCATGACTTCCTGCAGGAGCAGATTCGCGACCTCACGGAAGCCTCTGCCGACTTGAAGAAGGCCATTGCCGACCTGGATCGGCTCATGCAGCAGGAGTTCAAGCGTACCTTCCAGGCCGTGGCGCGCGAGTTCAAGCGATACTTCGAGCGATTGTTCGGGGGCGGCACCGCGCGGCTGGTGCTCACCAACCCCGACGACCTGAGCACCACGGGCATCGACATTGTGGCGCGGCCGCCCGGCAAGCGCACTCAGGGACTGGCCATGCTTTCGGGTGGGGAGCGGGCCCTCACCGCGGCCGCGCTCATTTTCGCCATCCTCACCGTCAGCCCGCCCCCCTTCTGTGTGTTGGACGAGGTGGACGCGGCCCTGGACGAGGCGAATGTGGGACGGTTTCGGCAGGTGCTGCAGGAGTTGGCGCGCACCCTTCAGTTCATCGTCATCACCCACAATCGGGGGACGATTGAGGCCGCGAACACGATTTACGGCGTGTCCATGGGACGGGATGGGGTGAGCAAGGTGCTCTCGCTCAAGTTAGAGGAGGTGGAGGTCTCCTCGTAAGTGAATAAGCCTCAATACGGCTGCAGGATGAATCCGCACCCGCAGTAGCCTGGCACGAGAAGGTACACCCGCTATCCGTGGCGCTTGCCAGCGTGCAATTCATATCCACCCTCGGCGCCGTGGTATCAATGGTGACGGAAACCGGGCCGGATTTTGCCCCCTCCCCACCATCGTTCACTGCCGACACCTGCACCGTGTACACGCCCGTATTCTTGGGAACAAGCGGCGTAAAACTCCCGCTCCTTGCCGCAAGATTGCAGTCTACCGAGCCTGCAGAACAATCTATAACCCCCTGATAAGGAAAATCCCCGCCCCGGTACACCTTGAAATTGCTCACGCTCGATGCATTGCTGGAAAAATTCCACGTGGGCTGGGTATCGGCTGTACAACTACAACTCCCTGAATCCACACTACAGGTAAGACTGGGCGCCCCAGGCGGAGTGGGCGTCGGAGTGTTGGTAGGAAGGGCAGGCGTAGGCGTGGGCGTGGGAACTGTCACGACAGTGCTTGTCACCTGGTTGAACACTTTGAAATTCCAAGGAACTGAAATATTGGGGTTTGCATTACTACATGCGGTATTATAAGCGTGCACTCCGGTGACCTCGATAGTATACTGTCCGGGAGAAGGATAAGGAGAAGGTTTGGTTATGCTGATGGTGGTGGGGGTGTTGAGGCCGCTTCCGGCCCAATATCCATAACCATTTCCCATATCACAAGTAGCAAGAGCTGCGCCTATCTGCGAAGTGCTTGAATAATGGCTCACGCCCCAAGGTTTAGAACAGAACATCGAAAAACTTCCATCCCCCCAGGTGACGAGAAACGCCGGTATATAGCCAACATTGTTGCTTTTTTCCCTGAGGTAAGGACAACTTGCACAGTAGGCTGCTCGCCGACCAGGTTGCAGGTGGCCAGCCTCAACGTTGCCACTGTGGGGTCTACATCAGGATTCGTACAATCAGAACACGGGCTTTGTTGACATTGGTTGCCGCTTATCTTACAGCGATTGGTAAAAAATTGCACTTCCTGATTACAAGGCCGAGGGCTCGTGCTGCAGATATTGGGGTTGGACTGGGGGTTGTTGGGTGGGTATCGCTTGCACGTGTAGTACAACACATCGCCGGGACTGCTGCACGCACTGCCCGGGTTTTGGTCTATCGCGTAATAACACGCATCATTCCCTCCACAAGAAGGTTGGTTGTTGCAATCCGAGCAGGAGATGATGTTTTGCCCCGGAGGCGCACACCACGTGCTCTGGCTCCATGTATACCCATTCCCATTGGGCGGACAATTGCCCGAGGGAGGTGGAGGCTGGGTGGGCGAAGGCGAGCCGCCCCCTCCATTGCCTCCGCTT
>JALWHQ010000339.1:2973-3583 GCA_026983525.1 Anaerolineae bacterium
GAGAAGGTGAAGCACCACCTCCACCGGTATCCTGTAAAGTACAGCTTCCCTGAATACAGTAATTATTAGGATCACATGCTACAGCACAAGCATTAACTGGAAACACATACTGACACGGCGCGCTGCTATATTCTCCACAGGTCTCAGTACAGGTACAACCAGGTCTACTTGGATCACACCCTTCGGGCACACACGTCTGCGTCTTCGGCGCACACTCGGCATAGGTAACGCAAATTTGAGCCTGGGTAGGGTCTGTCAGAAAAAGGAAGAAACCTAAGGCTAGGAAAAGGCCTGTTGCAATAAGGCTAAAACCAGTCTTTTTCACCTCATTGCTTTTGAACTTACAACCAGAACCACAGGCAACCTTTCTTTCCAGCGCTCAAGTAGTATCTTACCCAGCTGTCTTGATCTTACGAACTTCTCGTACTCTTGGTCTTTCAGGCCAAAAGCAGCAGCTGTGCGCAAGAACTGCGAGAGAAAGCGAAGGGTCAAGCGCTCTTGAGATTCGCTTTTGAAAAACTCAGGTGCAAGGAAGATGGAAAAAACCAGCGTATCCTGGCCTTCAAGCCTTATGCCTGTGGCCTGGTAAACCTCACCGCTTGGGTTTTGT
>JALWHQ010000340.1 GCA_026983525.1 Anaerolineae bacterium
GGAACAACGCCAACAGGTATTCATTCCACGAGAAGACCAGGACGAGCAGGAAAGTCGCCACCAGGCCAGGCAGGGAGAGGGGGAGCACGATGGAGAGGAAGATGCGAAAGCGCGAGGCCCCATCGATGGCTGCGCTCTCTTCCAGTTCGATGGGAATGGTCTCGAAGTAATCGCGCATCAGCCAGACCACAATGGGCAGGTTCACGGTCAGGTAGGTAACGATGAGGGCGATGTGGGTGTCCAGCAGGCCCAGTTGTTGGAAGATGACGTAGATGGGGATGACCACGGCCACGGGGGGCAACATGCGCTGGGAAATGATCCAGAAGGCGATGTCGCGGTTCTGCAGGCTGCGTTTGAAGCGGCGGCCGATGGTTTGCAGCAGGATGATGTACAGGGCGATGGCCGCGACGAGGACCACCCGCCACGGCGCGCCCGCGCGTATGGCGAGGATGCTACCAATGAGACACAGGAAGAAAAGACCGATGGCCCCCAACTTCGGTCGATACTGGAAGCGCAACAGCCCGTAGGCCGCTGCCGTCCCCAAAAGCAGGGCCAGCACCGAACTGGTCAGGGAGACGACAACGGTATTGAAGTACGGGCGCAACGTGTCGTTTCGCAAGTCCACGAAAATGTAACGCCACGCGTGCAGAGAGGGCTGGAAGTCCACGAAAGGAATGTAGAAGGGGCCCTCGAACACGTGTATGGGCAACTTGAAGGACGTGATGGTGAGCCAGTAAAGCGGAAAGAGAATGATGAACGCCCAAGTGCCCAACAAAAGGTAGGACACGATCATCTCAAAGGGAGATGGGCGAAATACGTACGTGCGCCGAAAGAATCGCTTCATGATCCCTCCGTGGCTGGACGGTGAATCAGGTTAAAGTAAGCCAGGCCCACAAATGTGACGGTGAGGAGCAACAGGTACGCCACGGCCGCCGAGCCTCCCAGGTCGAGGGAGCGCCAATAAATGTACGCCTGCAGGGTCATGGACTCGGAAGCGGTGCCAGGGCCGCCGTTGGTCAACACGTTGGGCAGGTCGACGATCTTGAAGGCCTCGATCATGCGAATGAGGATCAGAGTGGCGCTGACAGGCCGAATGTGGGGCCAGGTGATGTAGCGGAAGATCTGCCAGCGGTTGGCCCCGTCTACCAGCGCGGCCTCGGTCAGGTCGGTGGGGATGCTTTCCAAGGCCGCGAGTAGCACGATGAACATGAAGGGCGTCCACTCCCAGATGTCGCCGATGATGACCGCGGCGCGCGCGCCCCAGGGGTCATTCACCCACGAGAAGTTAGCGAGGCCCAGCGCGTACCACAGGGGCTGGAAGGGCCCCTGGTTCGTGTCCGTCAACATGCGGAACAGGTAAGCCACGCCCACGGGCGTGATCATCATGGGCAACAGAAACACTACGCGGAAGAAACGTCGCCCTGGCAAAGGTTGGGCACAGAGCATGGCCAATCCCAACCCCAGCAGGTACTGAAAGGTCAGTCCCACGCCCACGTAGGTCAACGTGACCTGGAACGTGCCAGGACGCCCGCCAGGGGTGATGGTGTGCATCGTCGTCCAGAGGATGACGCCCACCACAAGGGTGGCCAGCAGGTGCCAGAACACCTGTCCAGGCGTCACGTTCCCGCGACGAAACAGACGAATCCAGGAGTAGAGGAAAAGGAGGGCTATCACCGCCGCAACGATCCACCAGATGATGTGGGGATCGGCCCACACGCCCAGGAAGTGGCGTTTCTGGCTGCCCACGAGGAGTTTTCTGTAATTGGCCAGGCCAATGAAGCGCAGCATGAACCCGCCCTTCACCAGTTGAAAGCGGGCAAAGGACATGTACAACGAGACAAGCAACGGGAATATGGACAGGGCGAGAAGCACGAGGATGGCGGGCCAGAGGAAGATGCTGCCCGCGACCCGTTCGGACCACGTGCTCAAGCGTTGTTGCCATGTGGATGATGTAAGTGGGGCCTCAAGGCCCAGTTCGCGCGGAACTGGACCCTGAGGCGTCTGCTGAGTCCCCATGTTCCCTCACCCTTTACCGCTGGACGTTCAGGCTGGCCAGGTAAGCCTCACGTTGAGACTCGCGTCCCAGTTCCTCGGTGATCTCCTCCCAGCCGTTGTAGATGGCGTCCATCGTTTCCTCGACGGTCAACTCACCCGCGAGGAACTGGGAGAGCGCCTGGTCGAGGACCACCTGCTGGTAGCGCTGGTTCTGCGGGATGCGCAGGTCCAGCACCATGTTGGGGCTGCGCAGGCTGGCCTCGATCGCGCCCAGGTAGTTGGCCGCGAACTCGGGGCTCATGCCCGCCTTCACCCACAGTTCGCGGTTCAGGAACTGGGAGATGCGGTACGGGTTGAAGCCCGTCTTGCCGATGGTCACATCCACGTTGGCCTGGGCGGGCTGGCTCATGTAGGAGAGGAACGCGTAGGCCGCGTCCTTCACCTTGGGGTCAGCCGCAGCGTTGATGGCACCCGACCAGCCGCCAAAGGCCGCGTAGGGCGCGTGGTTGATGCCGTTCTCCGCGTACGGGCACAGGTCCGCGTTGCAGTCTTCCAGTTTGCCCGTCTCGCGATTGAGCACCTTGGGCGTGCCCGGCAGAATGACCGCGCCCACCTTATCCTTCACCTTGGACGTTTCGGGGTCGATGGAGAGGGTGCCGATGTCGCCCCAGTCCAGGCTCAGCGCGCAGCGGCCCGAGGTGAAGAGGCCGCGTGTGTCGCCCACGTCCAGGTTCAGTTCGTTGGGCGGCCCGTACTTGGTCGTTTCCTTGTAGATCTTCAGGGCCTCGGCAAAGGCATCGTTCTTGGTCAGCGGCTTCATGGAATCCAGGTAGAAGAAGGATCCCTGGGACGTGCCCTTGGACTGGAGGAAACTGGCCGCGATGGACCAGAACATCCAGTAGGCCTGGGCCCCGCGCTTCTTGGAGATGCAGGAGCCATAGTCGGGTTCGCCGTCGCCGTTCAGGTCCTTCCCCTGGAAGTAGGCGGCAATCTCCAGGTAATCCTGCCACGTCTCGGGCGGTTTCAGCCCCGCTTCGTCCAACAGGTCCTTTCGATAGTACACCATCTGGAAGTCGCCGTCCAGCGGGATGGTGTAGATGCGTCCGTTGTAGGTGGCGCTGAAGTCGCGGAAGAAGGGCGCGATGTCCTCCCACTGGAGAGCCTCATCGTTCTTCACCCGATCCGTGAGGTCTTCCAGGTAGCCAGGGATGACGTAGTCCACCATCCACTGGGGGGCGAAGACGAAGGCGTCGAAACTGTTGGTGCCTGTTGCCAGGTCGGTGAGAATCTTCTGGTACAGGTCGCTAAAGGGCACGGTGATGACGTTGATGCGCGCGCCCGTCAGTTTCTCGAAGTCCGGCGCGCGGCGCTGGAGCGGCTCCGCGATTTGCGGGCCTGTGAAGGTGACCAGGTTCACGGTGATGCCCTTGTAGGGCAAGGGCGTGGGGGTGGGGGTGACGACCTTCTCGACGACCTGCGTTTCCTTGACGACCACGGTTTCCACGACCTTCTCGGGGGTGGCCTGGGCACAACCCGCCACGACAGCAACGACCAACAAGAAGGCCAGGGCTATCCAG
>JALWHQ010000341.1 GCA_026983525.1 Anaerolineae bacterium
CCCTCACCCCGACGCCGACCTTTACCACGACGCCGACGCCCACACCTACCCCAACCCCTACGCGGGTGCCCCCGCGCGTGGAACACATCCCCTGGGCAGGAGGGGATGCCCTGCTCATGGCCCTGTTGGGGTTGATGGTCATCAGCATGGGGAGTGGGTGGTTGTGGTATGTGCTGGGTGAGCGGGTGGATGCGGTGGTGCGCTGGGCCGCGTGGGAATGGATACTGGGCCTTTCCGCGTATGTGGTATTTAGCCTGGGAATACTGCCCGGTGCGGAGCGGTGGCGCCTGCAGATTGGGTCCACGGCGGGGGGCATTGTGGCCACGATGGCCGCCCTCGTTCCGCCCATCGTGTGGGCAGGGTGGCGTATCTTCGCACCTGTGGCACCGTTGAGCCCGACGCGCGCGCTTGCCTCAGGCCGGGGGCAGTACGTGGCGGAAGGTGGGGGAGAAGATGGTGACGAAGATGGCCGCGATGAGCAGGAGGAAGATCGCGGCGAGTAGCCAGCGGTTGGCCTGAAAGGCTTCTTCCCATGTGAGGCGCTGAAGGGGCAGGCCCGGTGGCAGGTCTTCCGTTCCAAAGAGGAGATGGCGAAACGCGCGCACGGTAGAAGGCCGGTCATCGGGGTGCATGGCCATCGCCCGCAGGACGGCCATCTCTGTGCGGGCGGAGATGGCCGGGTTGAGCACGCGAGGGGGCTTCAGTGAGCCGGGGCGAAGGAAACGCTCGCGCGCGTCCGCCGGGGGCTCCCCGGTGAGGAGGTGGTACAAGGTCGCGCCCAGCGCGTAAATGTCCGTGCGCGGGTCGGTGCGGTCCGTCTCCCCGCCGTACTGCTCCAACGGCGTATACGCGGCCGTCCCTCGCCCCTGGACCACGGTAATCGTGCGGCTCTCATCGGTGGCCAAGAGTTTGACCAGCCCGAAGTCCACCAGCTTGATGCGCCCGTCGGGCATCAATTTGATGTTGGCCGGTTTGATGTCTCGGTGCAGGATCGGGGGATCCTGGGAGTGGAGGTATTCGAGCGCGTCGCACAGTTGGGCGGCCCAGACCAGCACCTGGCGCTCGTCCAGGAATTCACCTGCCTGGCGCGCGGCCAACACGATCTCCTCCAGGTCCCGGCCGGGCACGTAATCCATGACGATGTACTCCCGCTGGCCCTCATCGAAGAAGTCGGACACCTTGGGCAGGTTCGGGTGGTCGAGGCGGGCCAGCACCTGGGCTTCCTGGTAGAACTGGGCGTGGAGTTCGTCGGTGATTTCGGTCAAGCCGTAAAGTTCGGGGAACACCTCTTTGATGGCGCAGACGCGGCCCGGCAGACGGAGGTCTTCCGCCTTGTAAACGGCTCCCATCCCCCCCTGGCCGATGAGTTCGACAATCCGATAGCGGTCGCGTAGAATGGTTCCAGGAGAAAGGGGTTTGGCGATGTAAACTCGCGGACTTTCAGGCATTGTTCATCCAAACCCGGATACCTGCCATCCCGTGTGATTGCGATACCCCGTCCGTTATGTGATGTCTGCTTGTTTGTACGCTGGAGCGCCGGAAAAGTCAAACCAGGACGGGAGCGAGGTATAAGCAGCCGACGTAGATGAAGGCGATGAGTGAACCGCAGGTTGTGCCCTACCAAAGCCAGGAAGATGAAGTGGCCATGCTCATCCTGCAACGTGGCGGGCAGGGGGGGCAGCGCTGGCGCCTGGATCGGCCCGAGGTCATTATTGGCCGCAGTCCGACGTGCGACATCATCCTGCCCGACCGCCAGGTCTCCCGGCGGCACGCGCGCATTTTCCGCCAGGGGGATGCGTACTTCGTGGAAGACCTGGGCTCCAAGAATGGCACGTGGGTCAACGGGCAGCCTGTGCGCGAGCCGGTGCCCCTGCAGGATGGGGACGAGATACAGATCGCGTTGCGGTTCAAGTTGGCCTTTGTGGGCACGGGCGCGACGGCTCCTCTGGATGTGGAGGCGGTTCGCGAGCCTTCAGGTGGACTGTACGTGGACGTGGAGGGACGCCGCGTCTTCATCGACGGGCGCGAGGTGCAGCCTCCCCTGTCGCCGGCCCAGTTTCGGCTGCTAAGCCTGCTGTGGCTGGCAGAGGGCAAGGTGGTTCCCCGTGAAGATGTGGTGAAGCACGTCTGGGAGAATGAGGCTGCCGAAGGGGTGACCGAACAGGCCATCGATGCGCTGGTGCGGCGTTTGCGGGAGCGCCTGGCCGAGTATGACCCCGATCACATGTACATTGTGACGGTGCGGGGGCAGGGCTTCCGTTTGGAGAACAAGGAGTAGGCATGGGGACGCGATCCGCGCGCAGGCGCAGACGCCTGTACGAGAACATGGTGCGGGATGAGTTTTCGGCCGGGGGCATTGTGCTGCGCCCGCGCGCGAATGGTGGATGGGACGTCCTGCTCATCGCGACGCACGGAGGCGAGCGGTGGAGTCTCCCCAAAGGGCACGTGGAACCCGGCGAGAGTGAGGCCGAGGCGGCCGTGCGGGAGGTGCGCGAGGAGACAGGGGTGGAGGCGGAGATCATCGCGCCCGTGGACACGGTGGAGTACTGGTACCGCTGGAAGGGCCCTGAGGGGTCGGTACTGATTCACAAGCGGGTCACGTTCTTTCTCATGCGTTACCGGAGTGGTGATGTGCGCAACCACGGGTGGGAAGTGGACGACGCTCGCTGGTTCCCCCTCGAGGAAGCCCTGAACAAGGTCACATATAAGGACGAGAAGGAACTTCTGCGCAAGGCGGTGCAACTGGTGCGGAACAGGATGGTCGTGGACGACGGACGATAGGGAGCCTGCTACGCCCGCCGTCCACGATGCGTGTGTTAGGCTTCCCCAAATCCCTCGAGGACCCGCAGCGTGCTGATGATTCCCGAGGGGATCGTGGATACATACTGCACGCGCACGGTGGCCTTCCGCCCGTCATCCAGGGTGAGGTGCAAATCGCGCCCCTTGTACTGGGACAGGTCATTGTCCGGCACGCCCTGGGTGGTGAAGACCACCCGTATGCCCGGCGCGTTCTCGGGCGCGTGCTTCCACTCGATGATTTCCGCCTCGCCGACGACCAGCGGCTGCTTCGGCTTCTCGGGATCCCAGACGGTCGCGCGCATGAGTGCCTCCGTGGTTGCAAGGATGCCCTACACGGGCATTTTAGCCCTTTGCGGAAGGAGAGGCAAGCCCCGGAGGACATAAGATGTGCTACTGGGAGCGATTACAAAGAATCCCTCAGGTCTTTCGTTAAGGACTGGGCGCGCGCGCGGCGTGGCTTACACGTGTAGCAAACGGGCGGATCGGCCTCGGCAGTCGGTTGACCGCAGTCCTCGCACGGGACCAGATTCCCCTGGTGCAGCAGGGCCTCCTCGCGCGTGACCAGCCATTCCGTGTAGATGACGTTCATGTACGCGATGGCGTCCTCAGGGCAGGCCAGCGCGCAGATGCCACAATCCACGCAATCGGGGGGAACAAAGGTGAGGAGGAAGCGCTCGGTTCCCTCCTCCTCGACGGTGTGATAGCGGATGGCCGCGGTGGGACAAAAG
>JALWHQ010000342.1 GCA_026983525.1 Anaerolineae bacterium
GATGCCGGGAGGGATGGTGTCCAGTCGGTACACGCGCAGGCCCACCCCCATCCCACCGGGCGCGAACGCCTTCTCGCCCTGATCATCGTGCTCGTGGGGGTGGGCCTGCGCGTGTACCGACTGGACACCATCCCTCCCGGCATCTTCGTGGACGAAACCAACGCGGCCGGAGACGCCCTGCGCCTCCTCGATGGTTGGCGCGCGTCCCCCTTCGGTGTGGGGTGGTTCGAGACCCCTCTGGGCTATGTGTATTACCTGGCCGGGCTGATCAAACTGCTTGGGCCCACCTACTACACGCTCAAACTCGCCTCCCTCATTCCCGCGGTGTTGATCCTCGTCGCGTTCTATCCTCTGGCTCGGGAACTGTTCGGCCCGCGCGTGGCCCTGGTGGCCCTGGCGTTCCTGGCCTTCAACCGCTGGCACATGACCATGAGCCGCTGGGGGTGGAACGAAGTCGCGCCACCTTTCTTCCACGTGCTCACGGTCTACTTCCTCCTGCGGGGAAGCCGCACCCGTCGCCTGGGTGACTTTGCCACCGCGGGCGCGGTGATGGGCCTGGGCATGTACACGTACTTGGCCTCGCGGCTGGTGGTGCTTGCGGTGCTGGCCTACCTCGTGTACCGGGCCGCCATCGAGCGGGGATTTGTGCGGCGCACGTGGCAGGGCATCCTCCTCTTTCTCGTCACCTACCTGCTCGTCTTTGGCCCCCTGGCGACCACCTACGCGCGCGACCCCTTCACCTTCCTCAACCGCTCGCGGCAGGTGAGCATCCTCAACGACATGCAGGCCCAGTACACGCCCGAGAACGCGCCTCCCGAGGTCGTGCAAAAGGTGCTGGAGAAAGCAGGCCTACCCACGCGCATCACCTTCGCGCCCCTTATGGAGAGCCTCAAGCGCCACCTGCGCATGTTCCACTTCGAGGGGGACTACAATCCCCGCCACAACATCCCCGGCGCCCCCATGCTGGACAGGGTGACCGGCGCGCTCTTCGCCCTGGGCGTCCTCTACGCGCTCTGGCGCTGGCGCGACCACCGCTACGGGCTCTTACTCCTCTGGGTGGCCGTTACCTTGCTGGGCGGCATCTTCACCCTCGTGCGCGAGGCGCCCCAGGCATACCGAACGCTGGGCGTGGTGCCCGCAGTGTGTCTTCTCGCGGGGGATATGCTGGTCCGGCTGGCGGACGCGCTCGCCTGTGGCGCGCGGTGGATAACGGCCAAGGCGAACCCCAACATCACCTCCCCGCTGGTAAGATGGCTCCCATCTGCGTTCATGGCCGTCGTCCTTGCCGGGGCTGGACTTGCCAACGTCAATGCGTTCTTCCATCGCTGGGCCACGGCCCAAAGCACGTACTTTGGGTTTTCTCCCATGGAAACGGCGGTGGCGCGCGAGGTAAAGGCCAAACTCGCCACCCACGACATCTACCTCAGCCCCACGTTGTACTGGGGCTCCCCCCTTCGCTACCTGACCTATCGGCCGGCGAGCGAGGGCTATGGTCTGCAAAACCCGCCCTTCCACCCCATCCAGCCTGTGGAAGATCTGCCCCTGGTGCAGGATGTGGGGGAAAACGCGCTCTTTCTCCTCGAGCCCCTGTACGCGGACCTCATCGAACTCTTCACCGACTACTACCCCCACACGCGCGTGGAACTCGTCACCTCCCCCTATGGCAACCCCCTCTACCTGCGGGTGACCATCCCGCGGGAAGATTTGGAGGCCATCCGCGGGTTGAGCGTCATCTACGAGGGGAACGACGGATATCGCGTGGAACGCCGCGAGCCACACCTTCAGCAGGACTGGCTGCAGGACGCGAACGTGGATCTCACCCGAGTGGAACGGGTGACTTGGTTGGGAAGTCTGTTCGTGCCTCGGACGGGTGTGTATGACCTGCGCGGCGAGGGCGCACTGACCATCCGTGTGGACGGAGTGTTGTGGACAGGGCCGCGCGTGTTGGGCAAGGGGCTGCACGCCCTTCACGTCACGCAGGATCGCCCAGGGAAGCAGGGGCGAGAGCGGGCGGTCCTCTACTGGCAAACAGGCAGGGAAGGGGAAGCACCCGTGCCCGCGAAGTACTTCTTCGCCGTCCCTCCGCCGGACAAGGGGCTCCTTGGCACCTATTTCGAGGGCGAGGGGTGGCAAGGGCCACCACGCTTCACGCGCGTGGACCGAACCTTGCTCATGGCCTGGATAGACCCGGAGCCGATGATGGGCCCCTTCAGTGTGACATGGACGGGCGTCCTTTGGGCACCCCAAGAAGGTGTGTATTACTTCCGCTTGGACTCGGACGACGGCGCCCGTCTGTGGCTCGATGGCAAAGTCGTGGGTGAAAGCCTACGGCCTGACACGGTAAATCAGGTACAGGCAGAGATTCCCTTGAGCGCGGGCCCGCATTCCATCCGGGTGGATTACTTCCAGCGCGGCGGCGCGAAGACCCTCACCCTCCGATGGCGCCCCCCTGGCGGTCAGGAGACCGTCATTCCTCCCGCCTTTCTCCGCCCCCTCCCATAACCCACACCACCCCTTACTCCTTACTCAAGACTCGTTAATCGTTACTCCTCACTCACCCCCCCCCTTCACCCGAACGGGTGACATACCTCCTTCTCTTTCCCCCAAAAGTTTATCCTCCCTTCACCCTAATGGTGGATGACAAATTTCCCCGCCTCCTTATATGCTGGTAGGCAGTGTGCATCCTATGGAAACACCATCATGACGGGACAGAGCTGTGCATCGAAAGCGCGTTCTACTGGTAACCAAGCGTCCGTTGTTACGCGAGTTGTTGCTCCACCTCCCCATGCCGCGCGTGGACGTCATTGTACGCGAGAAGTTGCCCATGCCTTCACAACAAAGCGAGACAACACGTGCGGATATCTGGATTGTGGACGTCGATCTGCTGAAGAACGGGATAAACCTGTGTCAGATTCTGCAAAGTAGCCACGCGCCTTCTCGAATGTTGATGGTAAGTCTGGACGCGCCGGATATCGTGGAGATCCGCAAGCATCAGGTGAGTGAAGAAGACGCTGCCGCGTCTTTGGAGAAGATAATCCTTGAATAAAGCCTGAAACTTTGACATTTCATCCCGATCGCCAAGGAGGAACTGGAATGAGACACATCCTCACTGCGGCTGTGCTTGTTGTCATTGTCACCGTCATCGTGGCTTTTATCCTGATCAACGCGAACCTCTTGCCAACGGTGGCCAGTCAAGAAGGAATGATCATCGACAACTTACTGACCTTACACTTGCTGGTCATCGCCTTCTTGTTTGCACTCATTGTCGTCTTCATGACGTACAGTATCGTTGTCTTCCGGCGTAAACCGGGGGAAGAAGGGGATGGAAAATACATCCACGGTAATACCAAACTGGAAATCGTCTGGACGTTGTTGCCCCTGGCTACCGTGCTTTACTTCGCCTCTTTGGGAGCCTCATCCCTCTACGAAATCACCAAGCCCTTGGACAATGAACTCAAGATAGGCGTCGTTGGCTTCCAGTGGGCATGGCGATTCGACTATTACGGCCCAGATGGAAAAGTCGCGTTCAGCAGCAACGAACTCTACCTTCCCAAAGACCGCCCCGTCCGCTTGGACATTACATCCACCGACGTCATCCACAGTTTTTGGGTGCCTGAATTTCGCGTAAAGCAAGATGCCGTTCCCGGACAACGCCATCCACTCCGCATCACTCCCACGCAACTGGGAGAATTCAAAGTGCGATGTGCGGAAATCTGCGGGCGCGGCCATGCCGTGATGTACGCCACGGCCCGTGTTCTTGAACCGTCAGAATTCCAATCTTGGTACGAGCAACAGCTTGCTTCGTCTCAGGAAGAGGGCGGTGATATCGTTGCAATGGGCGCCAAGGTGGCCCAAAAGTACGGATGCATTGGTTGTCATTCCACGGATGGTTCTCCTATGGCCGGGCCTACTTGGAAAGGGCTCTTTGGCAAGGAGGAAACTCTGGCCGATGGACGCACGATCACGGTGGACGAAGAGTACATCCGCCGTAGCATTCTCGATCCCGGAGCGGACATCGTGAAAGGATTCGCCAATATCATGCCCAACACGTATAAAGACCAAATAAGCGATGAAGAACTCGAGGCACTCATTGCCTACATCAAAAGCCTGAAATAGTGAAGCTGAAATAGTGAAGGAGGAGGACTCATGCAGACCTTCTTTTCGCTTGGTTTAGTCCGTGGCCTAATCGGCCAAATCGTGGGAACGGCGCTAGGGATCGCTCTGGTGACTCTCCTGCGCGCCGTGATGGGCAAGGAGCCTGTATGGTCGCCAGAACCGGCGGTTTCGTTTGGAGCCCTGGTGGGCGTCGCCGGATTCATGATTGGTGTCGGCGCGGTCACAGACTGGGTGAAGTGGATGAAGGGGGAAGAAACCCCGTTTCACCACGGCCCCCCCGAGGGTAAGCCGGCATGGACACGGTACTTTGGCACGGATTACAGTCACAAGGTCATCGGCATCCAGTACGGCGTGACCAGCATTGTCGTCATCATTATCGCCGGCATCCTGGCGCTCATCTTCCGCACGGAATTGGCCCAGCCAGGTATCCAGTTCCTGGACCCCCACGGGTTCAACACAGTGATGAGCACCCATGGCATCGCCATGATTGCGGGCATTTTGCTCGGCGTGGCTGCCATGATGAACTACCTGGTGCCGTTGATGATTGGCGCGTCGGACATGGCATTTCCGCGGCTAAACGCGTTCGCATTCTGGATCAACGTCCCCGGGCTACTCCTTGTGATTGCCAGCCTCTTCACCGGAGGGTGGGATACCGGCTGGACAGCCTATCCGCCTTTGAGCACACGCGCTCCCTTAGGCATGCTGCTCGTACTCTTGGGGGTTTACGTCATTGGTCTCTCGTCCATTCTGGGTGCTCTCAACATCCTGGTGACAGTGTTCACCATGCGCGCGCCCGGTATGACCTTATTCCGCATGCCCATCTTCGTTTGGGCCTCGGTAGCCACCTCGATCATTGCACTGACCGCCACGCAGTTGATCGGGCTTTCCTTTATCATGGTGGTGGCCGAGCGAGTTTTCAAGATGTACTTCTTCACCCCAATCCTATCAGAAGGAGCAAAAGAACTGGGCTCTCCTCCGGGGAACGCCATTCTCTTCCAACACTTGTTCTGGTTCTACTCCCATCCGGCAGTATACGTATTCGTCTTGCCGGGCTTGGGCATCATCAGTGAACTGCTGCCCGTTTTCGCTCGTAAGCCCCTTTTCGGCTACAAGTGGGTTGCTATGTCCAGTTTGGGGATTGCCCTCGTAGGCTTCCTGGTGTGGGGGCACCACATGTTCACGGCCGGCATGGAAGAACACCTCCGTGTGCCCATGATGTACTCCACTCTTCTCGTGGCCGTCCCTACGGGCGTCAAGTTCTTCAGTTGGGTGGCCACCCTATGGGAAGGGAAACTTACCTTCCCCACTCCTATGCTCTTCATTCTCGGTGCTATTTCGGTATTCCTCATTGGTGGGCTGAGCGGCCCCCCCAACGGCACAGTGAGTACAGACCTGTTCCTGCATGACACGTACTGGATCGTGGGGCACTTCCATGCCACCATGTTCGGCGGCTTCGTCTTCCCCTTCTTTGCTGCTATCTACTACTGGTTCCCCAAGGTCACGGGACGCATGTACAACGAAAAACTGGGCAAACTGCACTTCTGGCTGATGACGCCGGGCTTCTGGCTCCAGTCGCTAGCCCAAATGCAGGTAGGGCTGAAGGGCATGCGCCGCCGCATTGCTGACTATGATCCAGGGCTGGGCATTACGACTGGTCAAATTTTGATCACTATCGCTGGGTTTATCATTGCCTTCTCCATATTGATTATGGTGTACAACTTGATCGTGAGCCTACGCCGAGGTGAAGTGGCTGCACCTAACCCGTGGAACTCCCTTTCGCCCGAGTGGCAGATCCCATCGCCTGTGCCCGAGGTAAGTTACGCCCAGCCTTTCGTCGTGGTAGACGAACCCTATGCTTATGGTCGGCCGGGGGCCACGTACATCCGCTTTGCTCCCGCTGGCGCTTCTGACCATAAACCGACGAAATCCCCCAGCCAAGAAGTATAGGTCGGACGAGCAAACATGGTCTACACAAAGGGAGGAACATCATGAAGGGTAGGCGAAAGGGATTTATCGTCATCATCATGCTTACGGTGGCGCTCCTGGTTCTCAGTGCCTGTGGCCAGGGGAAGCCGGTAGAACAGCAAAGCGGTGAGAAAACTGCAAGTGCAGCGCTTCCCCCTGCCCCACCCATCGAAAAGGTCAAGCCGTTGATTCAAAAGGGCGGATGTGCATCGTGCCATACCATCCCCGGTATTGAGGGGGCCACGGCTCAAGTAGGGCCCAGTTTCTGCGATCCTGCAGAGGAAGTACAGGGAGGTGAAGTAGATGTTGAGTTCCTGCGGGAATCCATCCTCGAACCTGACAAGGAAATTGCCAAAGGATTCAGCGCGGGCATCATGCCGAAGAACTTCGGTGACATCTTCACAGACGAGGAGATCGATACGCTTGTTGCCTTCATTGCAAACCTCAAATGTGAGTGATCTCAACCACCATATAGAGGGGCCTGGACTTCACAGGGGCGATAGGGGTATCGCCCCTGTGAGGGCCCCCGATTGATACAGCGTTTGGTCATCCTGATACAAGGAGTGGAGAAACAATGAGTGCGAAAGAACAGGCCTATCGGAGGGGATTCTTTGTCCTCATAGTGCTGGTAGTGTTGACTATTGTAGAGGTGCTGCTTGCAAACACCGCGGCTGCCGTCATTGCCGTTCTAGTCATTGACGTTATTCAGGCGGGACTCATCGCCTACTATTTTATGCACATCTACCGACTCTGGTCGCAGGAGGCACACTGATGAGCACAATTACTGGCACATTAGAAGCATACCAGAAACAATGGAGGATAAACCGTCTCGGGTTGTGGTTATTCTTCATATCGGAGACTTTTCTGTTTGGGGGTCTGTTTGTCGCCCGTCTCTATCTATGGGGGGATACACGTCCACCTCTGGATCAAAAACTGGGTATTACCATCACCTTGATTCTGCTCATCAGCAGTTACTTCATGTATAGGGCGGACACAGCCATTGCCTACGGTGATCAGAAGGGCTTGATGAATAACTTGCTGGTCACATTCGTGCTTGGTTTGATTTTCCTCATTGGGGTTGTGGGGTTCGAGTGGCGAGGCGAAGTGCGTCCGAGCGATGGCGCGTTTGGCGCTGTTCTGTACGGTATGACGGGGATGCACGCCTTTCACGTGTTCACAGGGCTCATTTTCATTGCCATTGTCTGGCTGAACGCTCGCAAGGGCCTTTACACTAAGGAACGGCACTGGGGCGTTGAGGCGTGTGCCATCTACTGGCACTTTGTGGACATGGTATGGGCTTTTTACTATCCGGCCCTTTACCTCTTGGGCACCGTGCCACACGGATAAAATACCTCGCGCCTGATGGCTTATCTTGTGACGTCGGCCATCAGGCGCCGCTATGTTGTTAAGAGGTGGGGAAAAGTGGATGTGAACGTGTACGCCTGGAATATTCGATTTGAAGTTATCTTGCCCCTCGTGGTGCTCGGGGCAGTGTTTATACGTGGATGGTTGCGCTTGCGCGCGCGCGGCAGCAAGGGCTATGCCTCTTTCTGGCGCCTTATCGCTTTCCTGGCCGGGATACTGGTCACCATAGTGGCCCTGGTCTCCCCCCTCGACCGACTCGGCTATTACCTCTTCTTCATGAGCATGATCCAGCACCTGGTGCTGCTCATGGTAGCCCCACCTTTGTTGCTTCTTGCCAATCCCATACCCTTCCTCCTATGGGGAATACCACGCGCGTGGCGGCTACGATTGGGACGACTGGTAGCACCTGGAGGACGCGTGCGGGAAGTCCTCCGTCCCGTCACCCGGCCTGGCCTTTCCTGGATTATATTTGTCAGCACATTGCTGTTGTGGCATGACGCGTTCCTTTACGATGCCGCCTTACGTTATCCCCTCCTGAACGATTTGCAAAACTTCACCTTCTTCATGACCTCTGCCCTGCTGTGGTGGCACATCCTTGGCGCAGGCCCCCGTTTCCACCGCCGATTGCCTTGGCTTGGCCGGGTGGCCTATCTGGTGGGCACTACTCCGTTCAACATGCTGCTTGGAATTGCCTTAGCCTTTTCGACCTCACCCTGGTATCCATACTATACCGAAGTACCGCGCCTGTGGAACATTCCTCCTGTGCGCGATCAGGCCATCGGGGGACTCATCATGTGGATACCGGGCAGCATGATGTATCTGTTGTTCGCACTAATCTATATAGCCCGCTATCTCCAACTGGAAGCGGAGAAACCTCCCCTGCCGGAATCCACTTGGGCAACACACGAGAACATGGCCGCACCCGGATGAGGGTAAAAGGCTGGCGGGCCCTTCGCCGTCCATGACACACCGCCCCTCCTTTTTGCGGGAAGATCCCGCGCGTCCACCTACTTCTCCCTCATTTGGCATCTTCCTCCCCTTCTCGTTAGAATCGGAGCATGACAGCAATTTTTGGGGAGGGAGAAACCATGCGCACCTGCTCCCGCCTTGTGGGATGGGTTGGTACCCTTATACTGCTCATTTCGACCACACTCGGTGCCTGCCAAGCCATCCCGCCTCCCGTGGATACTGCATCCGGTCGAAAGATGAGCAAGGAACTCATTCTGGCTACGACGACCAGCACGCAGGATTCCGGTCTGCTCGACGTTCTCATTCCACTCTTCGAGAAGGAAACCGGTTATACCGTGAAGGTCATCGCGGTGGGCACCGGAGCGGCCTTACGCATGGGGGAACGCGGGGACGCGGATGTGTTGCTTGTGCACGCGCCAGAAGCGGAGGAGGCGTTCATGGCAGCCGGGCACGGCCTCGAGCGCGAGTACGTCATGTACAACGACTTCGTCATCGTCGGTCCTCCCGACGATCCCGCGGGCATCCGGGGCATGGAAGACGCCTCCGCCGCGATGAAAAGGATAGCCGAGTCTCAGACCCTATGGATCTCCCGAGGTGATGATTCGGGCACCCACAAGAAGGAAAAGAGTCTCTGGAAGGAGGCGGGCATCGACCCGACCCCCCTCGCCTCTCAACCCTGGTACCAGGAGTCGGGCCAGGGCATGGGGGCAACGCTGCGCATTGCTTCCGAAAAGGGAGGCTATACCCTCAGCGACCGGGCCACCTACCTCAACCTCCAGCATACCCTTCACCTGGACATCCTTGTGGAGGGTGACCCCCGCCTGTACAATGTATACCACGTGATCGTCGTGAACCCGGAGAAGCACCCCAACGTCAATGTGGAAGGGGCGCGGGCCTTTGCCGATTTCATGACATCGCCCCAGGTGCAGGACATCATTCGCTCGTACGGGGTAGACAGGTTCGGCCAACCCCTTTTCCACGTGGGACGATGACAGGCGTAGCCTATGGAGACGATTTGGGCGGGCATCCGTGAAGCAACCCAACTCCTCCTTCACCGAGATCCGTATGTGCTGGAGATAACCGCGCTGACGTTGCGCGTCTCGGGAACGGCCACGCTGGTGGCCCTTGTTCTCGGGGTGCCCATTGGCGTGGCCCTGGCGTTTCTGGACTTCCCCGGCAAGAGCATCATCGTGGCCGCCGTGAACACGGGCATGGGGCTGCCCCCAGTGGTGGTCGGGCTGGTGGTGGCCCTCATGCTCTGGCGCAGTGGCCCGTTGGGTTGGCTGGGCCTGATCTACACGCCCACGGCAATGGTGATCGCGCAGGCCTTGATTGCCTGGCCGCTGGTGACCGGCTTGAGCATGGCCGCGCTCCAGCAACTGGACCCCCGCCTGCGCTGGCAATTGCTGGGCATCGGCGCATCCTCCTGGCAGATGGTCCTCCTTCTCCTTTGGGAAACCCGCCTCCTGCTGGTGGCGGCTATCATCGCTGCCTTTGGGGCCGTCATCTCCGAAGTCGGGGCCTCGATGATGGTGGGAGGAAACGTGGCTCACCACACGCGCGTCCTCACCACGGCCACCGTATTGGAAACGAGCAAGGGGAACTTTGCCCTTGCCATGGCCCTGAGCACAATCCTCCTGCTCCTGGCTTACCTGGTCACCTTCGCCCTCACTTCCTTGCAACAGCGGGCACGACGGCTATGACCCCCATTCTGCGCGCCCAGGATATTCGGGTCACGTACCGCGACCATACCCTCCTGGATGTACCCGACCTTACCCTGGCAGAGGGGGAGGTTTTCGTCACCATTGGCCCCAACGGTGCGGGCAAATCCACCCTGTTGCGCGTGCTGGCTGCCCTTCAGCGTCCCAAAAGGGGGTGGCTGTACTTCCGGGGAAATCGAATTCCCTGGCGTCGCGCCCTCTCCTACCGTCGACGCATCGCCGTTGTGCTGCAGGATCCCTTGCTCCTGAGCATGAGCGTTTACCGCAATGTGGCCCTGGGATTGTATCTGCGCGGACGGTGGGGCGCGCCCGTACGGAAGCGGGTCATGCACTGGCTGGATCAGTTTCACGTCGCGCACCTCGCCCATCGCCCGGGCCACTCCCTCTCAGGGGGCGAGGCCCAACGGGTGGCCCTGGCGCGCGCGTTCGCGCTGGAGCCGGACATCCTCTTTCTGGACGAGCCCTTTGCCGGGCTGGACATGCCCACCCACCTGGAGATCCTCGCCGACCTGCGGCGGGTCCTCCGGGAAACCGGGTGTACCACGTTCCTGGTGACTCACGACCGCGACGAGGCCCTGGCCCTGGCAGACCGGGTGGCCGTCATGCTTGAAGGAAGCATCAAGCAAGTGGGAACGGTCGATGACGTTTTCCTGCACCCGGTGAGTGAGGAGGTGGCCGCGTTCGTGGGGGTCGAGAACCGCATTCCCGCGCACATCGTGAGCGCAAGGGGGGGCCGCACGCACGTGCTCCTCCCCGGCGGAGAGCGGGTGGAGGTCCTAGGGGAATTCGACGGCACGGGCGATTGTCTCTTTTGCGTGCGCCCGGAGGAAATCCGACTGCACCCGATGTCGAGTGCGCCCCTTCCCCCAAACTCGCTGCGCGGGCGCGTGGTGCAAAGCATTTCCCTGGGCACCCAGGTGCGCGTCATCGTCGCCATGGGTGAGACCTTGTGGCGAGTGGAGGTGTCGCGCAGCACCTGGCGACACCTCCACCTGAAGGAAGGGGACGACGTTTACATCACCATCCCCCCGCAGAGCATCCACCTCCTCACAGGGTCGGCGGCTGTCACGCAGGGCAAAGACACCCCGTATCCGTAGACCGGGGCGTCTCAGCGAGAAGCGCCCACTCTCTATGCGGGCTCAGCGACACAGCCAACGAGCACGCCCGATACGGCGTCATTCGCCACGGTTCGCGTCTTCGTCCTCTGCCCTCCCCTGCACCACATCGGCCATGCCTTTGAGCACGGTTTTCAGCACCTTTTGCCCTGCCTTCCTCACCTCCTCCGACCCCTCGACCGCCTTTTTGGCCGTCCTGGCGCTTTCCTTGACCCCGGTTAGCGAGGCGTCCACGCTCTTATGGAGCATCTTGGCCGTGCCTTTCATTGCCGTAGCCATCGTCTTGGCTCCTCCGGTCATCATGCGCGCCCCCGCCTTCATTCCTTTGAGGGATAACCGTACCGGGGCAATCGTAGCCCTGAACGGCCCCTTGAACGCGGACCGAATCACCTCCGCGCTCTCGACGGTCGTGATGCGACCGACATCCACGGCAGTCTTCCCCATCTCTTTGACGACGTCTTTGGTTCCCTCGGCAGCCGTGGAGATGACGTCTACACCTTTCTTGCCCGTTCGCACCATGCCCTTGCCCGCGACCGCGGCGGTTTCCGCACCTGTCTTTGCGACTTGCGTCGCTGCCGCTGCAGATTCGCGGGAGATGTCGCGCGCGGCCTTTGCCGCAACCCGTGCCCGCGCTTGCACTTCTGCTTTGAGCGCCTCGGGAATCCGCAACAACGGCTCACCCCGCTTTGCCCGCTCTTCGTTCAGGCGCTCGTACAGGCGCAACTTGGCTTCCGGGGTCAAGGCCGGCGTTCGTACATCCCGGACGCGCGCGCGCATTTTCTTCAGCGTCGCCAACATTTGCTGGCATTCATGGCACTCTCGCAAGTGATCTTCCAGCGCCTGGCGCTCCTTTTCGTCCAACAGGCCGTCAACGTAATCCGCAATTCGGTCCCACATCTTCTCGTGCAATTTCATGGCACAACCTCCTGTATAGACTTCCCCTTTTTCCCCTCTTCCTCCCCTTTCCACGCCTCAGGACTTTGTCCAAAGTCCAACCTGTAAATCTGGCTGATTGTGGAGGGCGGGAGGAGGGGAGGCTTCTTCCCCCACCCTTCCCGTACAGTTACCTCCCAAGGGCAAAGTGTTGTCAGTCACTCAACCTGTAAATGGTGGGCCAAATATTTCTGTAAGAGGAGGCGGGCGCGGTGCACCCGCACTTTGGCAGCGGATTCTGAGATCCCAAGAACCTTTGCCACCTCTTTCATGGGCAACCCTTCCAGTTCGAACAATACGAACGCTGTGCGCAATTTCGGAGAGAGGGACATCAGCCCCTGTTCCAGCACTTCCAACGTTTCCTGGCGCTCCAACAATTCGTCCGGAAGCGGGTGCACAGTGTCCGGCAAGGGAGCCCCTTCCTCCTCGGATTGATCCCAGGAGATATCTTGTCCCTGTCGGCGCTGCCGGGAACGCAGCAGGTCCAGGGCAGCATTGGTCACAACCCGATAGAACCAGGTGGAGAATTTGGAATCACCGCGAAACGAGTCGATTCGCCGATACACTGTCAGAAAGGCCTCCTGCATGGCATCTTCCGCTTCATCCTCATCTTGCAGGATGCGGTACGCGACCCGGTAGGCCATCTCTGCATATCTCTCGATGAGATCTTCGTACGCCTCAGGGTCGCCGCTCTTCAGCCCCGCAACCAGGGCGTCTTCGTTGGTCTGCCCGTGTTCCATCTCCTTCCCTCGTGTTCTTTTGAGTGTGTCCACGTCAGCCTCCCGAGGTCTGCCGGACCTCGGGAGGCTGGGCTAAATTCAATCCGTGCCGTACGGTAGTCTACGGTCCATCGAATGTTGCTGGCTGACTGACAAATCCACATGCGTTAACTGGCCGGTTGTGGAGGGCGGGAGGGTTGTTCGGCAACCATTGGGTTTATCCGATGATGCTCTTCATATGGTTCAGTGTGTTGATCAGAGCATACGTGGTGGCAACCATGCTATCAGCACTGTCTTTGATTTGCGCACTCAGCGTGAGCGCGCTGTCGCTAATCAAGTGCTCACTCTCCACAATGCGATCGGCCATGACGCCAATCTGCAACTCGGTCCAGAGAATGCGGTCGGCCATTTCGCCAATGCGGTCAGCCATGACGCCGATGTCGTCGGACAGTCGGAGCGTTGTAGCCTCGGAATGATCGATGCGCTCGTTGATGTCCTGGGCTGTGACCATGATAGCCACGGCATCGTGTTCGGTCTGGGCAGCCAGTTGGATGATCTCCTCGGCTAGGGCCGCCATTTCCGGACCGGTACTCAGGGCTTTAAGTTGCTGCGCCGTAACCCCCACATCCTGGGTCCAGGCATGGATCGCCTGCGCCTGCACGTAAATATTATGGGCGTCAGCCTGGACGGCATTCCAATCCACGCCGGTATCGGCGTAAGCGTACCCGGCATTCCCCCACACGACGGTCAAACCCAACACCAACACGGCCATCATCACTACCGCCTTCTTGATCAGACTCATGACTTCGTTACCTCCTTGTATCATTGAGTGTCGTTTTTCGCATTTGCGCACTCTTCGGTGCAGCGCTGATAGGACGTCAAGGTCTTGGAAATGGTTACATTTTCCGGCCTCAGCGCATATCCATATAAACGCACGGCGGCTTGTAGAGAAAAAGAGAGAACTTCTTACAAATTTGGCCCATCCACAAATGCTTTATATAATTCGGGCGACCCCTACTCGATCTCGGAGCGCACCCATGGCCGAACAGGAACACTCACCGTCGCACCTTTCCAACCCACACGACCGCTTCTTCCGCCATTTCCTGGCCGACCGGAAGCGAGCCAGAGCCTTCCTTCGCCATGTGCTCCCCCCACCCGTCCTCTCCCACCTGGACCTGACCCGAGTGACGCAGGAGGAAGGCTCCTTCGTCGACCCGGAACTGCGCGCCCAGCAAGGGGATGTGCTTTTTCGTGTGGGGGTGCAGGGTGGTGAACGGTCGGTGTATGTGTA
>JALWHQ010000343.1 GCA_026983525.1 Anaerolineae bacterium
GGCTACACCCCCACCCACGCCTACGCCCACGTTACCCCCAACGGCAACGGCAAGGGGCAGTCGCCCCCCGGAGGAAGTCGCTACCCCGACGGTGACGCGCGGTCCGGTTGAGGGTCGCGTAGTGACAAGAACTGTTGCTGGTGGGGATAGCAATCTGGCTACGCGCAATCCACCCACCACAACACCAACATCTCCCACCCCACCTGAAACTACATGCATGGTCTTCGGCTTAGCACTTTCCCTGGTGCTCGGGGGCCTGGTGCTCGCTTCCCGGCACGTGTAGGCCATTACACCCGCTGTCTGGATTCGCTCTTTCCGACTTCTTCCAGGGAAATCCAGCCTCGTTTCAGGGCAAGTACTGCAGCCTGGGTGCGGTCATTGACGGCTAACTTGCGTAAAATGGCGCTGATGTGATTTTTCACCGTCTGTCGGCTGATGCCCAGGTAAGCCGCAATTTCCTTGTTACTATAGCCGTCAACGATCAGTTTGAGAATCTCCATCTCCCGTTGAGTAAGAGGGGCGAAAACTACGTCTGCATCCTCAAAAAGGGCCATCTCTTCAAAACGACGCAAGAGCCATGACGCCACGCGAGGGCGGCTCATGACCATATCTCCAACCACATAATTTCCCTTGGCAACCTGGCGTATAGCCGGAACAAGCTCGCTGGGCTGGATGTCCTTGGGATAATAAGCCATGGCCCCCGCTCGTAGAGCATGGAAAAGTTGTTCGTCATCATGGAATGCCGTAATCACGATAATGCCAATGTCATCAAAAAGCGACGTGATTTCGCGCGTGGCTTGCAGGCCATTCATTTCAGGCAAGTTGATATCCATAAGAATGACATCGGGATGATATTTTTCGGCGAGCACTACCGCTTGCTTCCCCGTCCGAGCCTCGGCAACCACCTCAATGTCATCTTCCAATTCCAGCACACGCTTCAATCCTTCTCCAAAAAGTGGATGGTCCTCAACTATCATCAATCTAATCTTCTCGTCTTTCATTGCCCCCCTCCCTAACATTACGAGAAACTCTCGTGGCATGAATCCGTATACATCTCTGGCTCTATTCCAAGGTGGAATAAGGCACGTAGACGCGCACCACTGTGCCTCCTTCACTCCCACGCAAGATGGATAACTCTCCATTTATCCGTGCAACCCACGAGCCCATAAATGAGATCCCGTGAGTGAACTTTGGATGTAGATCGGTGTAGACACGGGAAAGTTCGGACAGGTCAATACCCAGCCCATTGTCCTCAATTTCCAGCACGATCCCGTTATTTTCAGGACGGATACGAATGAACACCTGTGATGCCTGCGCATGTTTATAAATATTCCTCATGGCCTCTTGGACTACTCGAAGAAAAACTTCGCCCATTTCCGGGGAAAGGGCAAGGTTATCACCAGGTATCTCGACAGCGACATCTAAATTGTACCGCTCACGGGAACGCTGGACGAAGTCCTGAAGCCAGGGAACAAACCCCAGATCACGGAAGAGCAAAGGTAAGTGAAGATCCTCGATAATTTCACGCAAAGCCTCAATGCCATCTTCTGCCTCTCTTAACATCGCTTCTATAAATGGCTCCCAATCCGAGTGTTGGTCGCGAGCCAATTGGAGCAGGCTGCGTAGGTCCGCAACCAAGTTGGCCAGTGCCTGGGCTGGGCCTGTGCGCAATCGATCGGCTATTCGATGGCGCTCCTGCTCGTTCACAGCGCCTTTTCCTCCAAACCAAAGTGGTCACTGCTACCCCCATGTACAACATGCGCCACACACACCTCCACAATCACTATATCACACGGGATAGAGAGATGCAAGGGGGATCTATAGTGGTAAAGGGGGGAAAATAGTACCACAATGACGTTGAGGCAAACGGACTTCCACCTTACTTCACCGGAGACCGTCCGAAAGTCACCAAATGACGGGAAGCAGATACAACGCGATCCAGGAAAAGTCGGAGTACTGTTCCCATAGCTTTGAATATTTCCCTTTTGGATATTTTGGAGCGCCCTCGCTCCCTATCGGCGAAAATGATGGGAATTTCCGTGGTGCGAAATCCTGCACGCTGACAGCGGTACAGCATTTCCACCAGGTACGAGTAAC
Source organism: Anaerolineae bacterium (assembly GCA_026983525.1). Classification (GTDB taxonomy): domain Bacteria; phylum Chloroflexota; class Anaerolineae; order JAADDB01; family JAADDB01; genus S141-23. The sequence goes on from JALWHQ010000343.1 coordinate 2,098, forward strand.
CATCGGCCTGTACAGTCTCGGGGCGTACAGTCAGCAACACCTCGCGACGATAGGCACGAAATCCCGCTGTGCAATCGTGGGCTTCCAACCCCAGAAGAGTCCGTGCAACCAGGTTCGCTCCCCGACTTAAAATTCGCCGTTGTAATCCCCAGTTCACGGTCCCTCCGCCGGGTATATATCGCGAACCAATACTAACATCTGCTGTTTGAGAGCCTTCAAGGAGCGCTGGCAAATAACGAGGATGGTGAGAAAAATCTGCATCCATTGTACAAATTGGGTCTGCGCCCAACTCAAAGGCCTTTCGAAAGCCTGCTACATAAGCAGTACCCAATCCTAACTTCCCGGGTCGACGAATTACATGTACGCGCGTGTCCGCATGCGCCAATGCCTCCGCGACATCCCCAGTGCCATCGGGAGAGTTATCATCCACTACAATCACGTAGGCATTTGGCACGTAGGCCAAAATCTCCTGCACTAATTGAGAAATATTTTCCACTTCGTTATAAGTCGGTACAACAATAGCAGGTCGCGTATCCTGGCCCATCGTCTCCTCTACTACGCAAAGGGGTTAAGTTAGCAAATCATATCGGGCAATACAGGTAAAGTTTATGAGGTGTGTCACTTCTATCCCTCTCCAAGTAACAAGCCGTCCCATATACTAACACAAGGCCCCAGAAGCCCAAAGTAAGACAGGATATATGGGGAGAACACGAAAAGGGAGCTCATATTAGGCGCTAATATCAACAAATAAGTTGCTTACCAAGCACCATACCGTTAAAGTTAAGAGGACATCCTGGGATGTAGCGTATCATCTCACAGCCCACACGATGAATTGGGAGGACTATCGCCATGCTTGCTCACTTGTTCGGCAATCCATTACACATGCGTGTGGCCCAGGCCCTCATAGTCGCAGCGCTTGTAGCCGTTATAGCAGGAATTGCCCATTGGTACAATGTCCATATGGCGAAAGAAGTTATTCTCGCCGAGACGCGCGCTTTGGTACAAGTAGTCATCGTGGGCATGGTGCTCATGCTAATTTTCCAAGGCCCATTGGCATTAGGCTTGCTCATCCTTGTGGTTATGGTGCTTATTGCCGCGTATACAGCATCTCGCAGAGGCAAAGATTTTCCCTCTGTGTTTACAGCCTCCCTCTACGCTATTGGTCTGGGCGCGGGCTCCATCATGGCCTTGATGACCTGGCTAGGCGTAGTTGACCCCACCCTGACTTCACTTATTCCCATTGGGAGCATGATGATTGCCAACGCGATGAACACAAGCGCGCTGGCCCTGGAGCGGTTCCAGGCGGAAGTAAAAGGACATGTGGGGCAGATCGAGGCGTATCTGGCATTAGGGAGCCGATCCTACCACCGCGGTAGCCCCCTACGTGCGCGCGGCCGTACAGGCGAGTCTAATCCCGAAAGTGGAC
>JALWHQ010000344.1 GCA_026983525.1 Anaerolineae bacterium
GGGGGGTGGGAGAGGATGGTGGCAGGTGGCAGGTTGAAGGTTAAAGGTGGAGCGGGATGGGGAGAGGTCGTATTCCTGGCCTTTTGGGGCGCGGTGTTGGGGCTGCTGTACGGGGCTATCATGAATCTCTGGTTCTGGCCCTATGTGTTCCAAGCCCAGCAGGCGGGCCTGTACTGGCAGCCAGGGCTCGGCCTGTGGGACACCCTCGCGCGCTATGCCGCCTTCTACCTGGCCACCTCCCTGTGGTGGGACATGGGACGGGCCGTGGGGAACGCGGTGCTGATCATAGCCGTGGGCAAGCCAACAATTCGCGCGCTGCGCCGTTTTCGGAGGAAAATCAGGTGGACGTTGGACGATGAAATCCACATTCCCAAGGCCCCGCAGCCCTCGGGAATGTGGAAGACGCGATAGTCTATCCCACAGCAATGGCTTCACCACTCACGTGGGCGTAAGTAATGACGGAGACATCAAAGCCAAGGTGCTCGACCTGCTTCAGCCAGCGGTCGATGATTCTGGCTGTTTCAGAGTCCAAAATGGCTTCGCCGCATTGCACACACACATTGGCAGGGACGTCCTTGATGATGACAACCCTGGCATCCAAGACGAAGGGAAGCGTAGCTACCCCAGGAGCCAGCCTGCCACCGCAAAAGTAGCAGCGGTCACTTTCGTGTTCGCCAGTCATCGTACCACTCCTTTTCATCGGGTACATAGACAGTCACAATCAAAATGTAGTCATACGGAGCGTTTAACGCAACGACACAATGAATGGGTTCACCAGATGCTGAAAAAGCCAACACGAGACAATCGGGCAAATATCGACGAAGATGTGGGTAATCTTCGATGACTTCAGCCGATTCTAACGCCCGCTCGACATCATCCACATGCACAGTCAGAGAGGCCAGTTTACCAAGGGCATGTCGAGACCACTTTATCTTTCGCTGAGAAGCACATCGTCGAATGAACAATTGCTTTTCATGCGCATCCATGGAGTGACTCGCCGCGAAACAGGCTGTGTACTAAATCATGTTACTCGCAAAGAGTGCTCATCTCCAAATTGGAGAAATACGCCCTATGGCGATTAAGGAGGAAAGCAATGACATCCAGTAATATCCCCGCGGGCAAGGAATACCGCGAGTACTTGCAGGAATTGCGACGCAAGCGGGCGCGGCCCGAGCAGGGGCTGGTGCTCGTCTTCACAGGCGATGGTAAGGGGAAGACCTCAGCCGCGCTGGGGGTGGTGACGCGCGCGCTGGGCACAGGCTGGAAGGTCGCCTTCCTCCAGTTCATCAAGGGCAACTGGAAGTCGGCCGAGGAAAATCTCGTGCCCCTGTTCGGCGACCAGTGGCTGTACCTCAAGTTGGGGCGAGGATTCACGTGGGAGCACGAATCGCTGGAGGAGGATAAGGCCGCCGCGCGCGAGGCCTGGGCCGAAGCCCGCCGCATCCTCGCCTCGGGCGAGTACGAACTCGTCGTCCTCGACGAGATCAACTACGTGCTCTCCTACGGCTTTCTGGACGTGGAGGACGTACTGGCGGGGCTCAAAGCCCGCCCCCAGGGGGTGCACGTCATCTGCACGGGCCGCGACGCGCCCCCCGAACTCATCGCATACGCGGACCTGGTCACCGAAATGCGCAAGGTCAAGCATCCGTTCGACCGGGGCATCCTCGCGCAGCAGGGGATTGACTTTTAGAGGGACGATGGGCCATGGACGATGGACGATGGACGATAGACCATCGTCCATCGTCAGGTCACGATTGGGGCCTAAGCGATGCCCGCTAACTTGCGGCCTTCCTCCAAGAGTGCATCCACCTTGTCCTTGTGGGTGGTCTCGCAGTAGACGCGGATGAGCGGTTCCGTGCCGGAGAAGCGCACCAGGAGCCACCCGCCGTCCTCGAGGACGAACTTGTATCCGTCCGTCGTTACCTTATCCACAACCCGCAATCCGGCCAGCGTTTCGGGTTGTGCTGCATCCAGACGCTTGCGGGCCTCCTCCTTCACAAGATGGCTTTCCAGGGGCGTGTCGATGCGCTTGTAGAAGAATTCCGCCCCCACTTCCTCGAAAAGCATTTGCAGAAGTTCCGTGGGCTTTTTGCCCGTCTGCACCATGAAGTCCAGCAAGTAAAGGCCGGCCAGGATACCGTCGCGCTCGGGGACATGCCCGCGAAACGCGTAGCCCCCCGACTCCTCACCCCCAATCATGGCGTTGGTCTCCAGCATCTTGGGCGCCACGTATTTGAACCCCACGCCGGTGTGGTAAACGGGCACGCCGTACTTCTTCCCCAGGATGTCCAGCATCGAGGTGGTGGAAAGGGTTTTCACGATGGGGCCACGCTCGCCCCGTATCTTGAGGAAATAGAGGGCCAGGAGCCCGTACACGCGCAGTTGATCCACAAACTGGCCCTTTTCGTCACCAAGCCCCACCCGGTCCGCGTCCCCATCCGTGATGATGAGCGCGTCCGCACCAATACGATGAGCGAAGGCCAGGCCCGCGTCCACATTTGGCGGAATAGGCTCGGGCCGCCGCATCTCGGGGAAGATGGGGTTGCGCTCGCTGTGGATTTCGTGTACTTCGGTCTTGTCGCCACTCAAGATGCGGGGGAACCAGCCCGCGCCGTTGCCCCACATGGGATCCACGGCAACCTTCAGGCCAGCCTTCCGGATAGGCTCCACATCGATGAGGTCCTTCAAGTGCTCCAGATAGGCAGGAGCAGGGTCGAAGCGGCGCAACATGCCCGTCGCCTCGGCAATTGCCGTGGGAATACGCTTGACATCGCGTATGTCATCGGGAATGCGCCGTTCGATCTCTTTGAGCCCTGCCGGGTCGATGGCGCCCCCGTGTTCATCCCGCACCTTGAAGCCGTTGTCCGTGGGAGGGTTATGGCTGGCCGTGATGTTGACCGCGCCCAACGCCTTCTTCGCCACCACACTGTAGGAGATCACAGGGGTGGGCGTGGCCGTTTCCGTCAGCCAGACAGGAATGCCGTTCCCTACGAGGACTTCGGCCACGGCCACCGCAAAGTGCTCCGAATCAAAACGTCGGTCGTATCCGACCACCACCCCCCGGGCGATTTCCTCCGGATGAAGCGTGTAATCGAGCAGGTAACGGGCAAAGCCCTGGGCGCAGCGACGCACATTGTCGAACGTGTATTCCTCCGCAATGCGCCCCCGCCAGCCGTCGGTACCGAATTTGATGGTAAGCATAGGGGAACCTCCTTCAAGTTTATCCTGATACCCAATCCCTGATACCCAATGTATAGCGGGTTGGGCATTAGGTATCGGGTATTGGGTATCGGATATTGAGCATCAGACGGGTATTGGACATCAGATTTTGAACGCGGGGAAGTTTACCGGTTTCTCCCCGCGCATCTCGCGCTGCAGGTTCTCCATGTCCGCGTCGACCATAATCTTGATCAGTTCCTCAAAGGAAACGGTCGGCTTCCAGCCCAGTTTCTTGTGGGCCTTGCTCGCGTCCCCCACCAGGAGGTCGACCTCCGCGGGGCGATAGTAG